>JBGYQR010000026.1:0-2589 GCA_041839075.1 Porphyromonas sp. | reverse complement strand
CGTCCATCGAGACCACTAAAGCCCTCTGCCTGCATACCCTCCTCGCCAAGCTCTCCCGCAAAATAGTGGAGATAGGGATTAGTGCCGCTGAGCACAAGGGCTGGCAATGCCGCATACAGAGGGTCTGTGCTGGAGGCAAAAAAAGAAGAGGGAAGTCGCTGCTCATCGTGATTTTCGAGGAAATAGCACATCGCCTCTTGCCTACTTCCGACGGCATCACGCACAGGGTCAAAGGTAGAGGCCGATAGTTCGCCTCGTATGATTGCCCGCATGGTGTCGTAGACCCCAACCTTGTCATATAGGCTATCGAAGCCTGCCGAGAGATAGCTCTCATAGCGATGGGGCTGGTAGATCTCAGCTAAGAACAGGAGGGTGGGGTACTGAGCTTTCAAACGGCTGATGGCCCAAGCCCAAAAGGCCTCTGGTACCATCTCTGCCATATCGCATCTGAAGCCATCAATACCCCGCTTGGCCCAAAAGGTCAGGATCTCATACATCCGCTCCCATAGGATGGGCTGGGGAGAGGTATGTAGCGCTCCTCCAGCGAGATAATCAACGCCATAGTTGAGCTTAATCGTTTCGTACCAATCGCTTGCACTGGGAGTGGGGGAGAAGCAGTCGTTGCCAGTAGCCTTGGCTGGTAGCTCTCTGTATTCGCCTGGAGTGGGGAGGGTAAGCTCCTGGCCCGGGAAGTAGTAGAAGCAATTGTTGGTCGAGAAATGTTTGGAAGAGTCGTCCCCCTCTCCGAGAGAGCGCACCCCCACAGGGGCAACGTCGGAGTGATAGGTACGCGCTACATGATTGGGGACAAAATCCATCAAGATCTTTAGCCCAGCTCTATGCACGCGCTCGATAAGTGCCTCGAGCTCCTCACGACGATGCGGAATACTATCGGCGAGCGCAGGAGCTACGTCGTAGTAGTCTTTGATGGCGTAGGGAGAACCAGCCTTGCCCTTGACAATCTCCTCCGGGTCGGCAGGTATCCCCTCGAAGCTCGTCGTTGTGGCATGCTCCAAGAGACCTATGAACCAAATATGCGTACAGCCTAGCTCTCTCACATAGGCCAGAGCCTGCTCGTCCCAGGCGGAGAGCTTGCCCGATCCGTTTTGAGCCAGGGTTCCATTGGGCATAGGCTTAGAATGCGTATTGCCCCATAGGCGGGGCAATACGGAGTAGATAATGACTTTGCTCGTCATAGCGAAATAAGAAAAGGAGGGGATACACCTTTAGGCTCTCCTACTAGAGACGCGTGATGCGCGCCCCGAGAGCATTCAGACGGCTATCGATATGCTGGTAGCCGCGATCGATCTGGTCAATGTTGTGGATGGTGCTTGTCCCCTCGGCACTCATGGCTGCAATGAGCAAGGCGATACCTGCACGGATGTCGGGAGACGACATCGTGGCCGCACGCAGAGGTTGTCGTCTGCCCAGCCCGATGACATTGGCTCGGTGTGGGTCGCATAGGATGATCTGAGCTCCCATATCGATGAGCTTATCGACGAAGAAAAGGCGGCTCTCAAACATCTTCTGATGAATGAGCACACTCCCCTTGGCTTGTGTAGCTGTAACGAGGAAGACGCTGAGTAGGTCGGGGGTAAGCCCAGGCCATGGAGCATCAGCAATGGTTAGGATAGAGCCATCAAGGAATGTATCTATCTCGTAGCCATCATGGCGGGGAATGTAGAGGTCGTCTCCGCGCTCCTCAATGGTAATACCTAGACGGCGAAAGGCGTTGGGGATAATCCCTAGAGCCGGGATATTAACATCCTTAATAGTCAGTTCGCTCCCTGTCATCGCTGCCATACCTATGAAGCTACCGATCTCGATCATGTCGGGTAGCATGGTATGCTCTGTACCGCCGAGGTACTTGACCCCTTGGATGGTTAGGAGGTTAGATCCAATACCCTCGATATGAGCTCCCATACGCACGAGCATCTTGCTGAGCTGTTGTAGATAAGGCTCACAGGCAGCATTGTATATCGTCGTGGTACCCTCGGCAAGCACTGCCGCCATGAGGATGTTGGCCGTCCCGGTTACGGAGGCTTCGTCCAGTAGCATATAGGTGCCTCGGAGATTCTTGCCCTCTAGGATATAGCTCTGCTTGGCGCTATCGTACTCGTAGGTTGCTCCTAGATTGGCGAAGCCCATGATGTGGGTATCGAGCCTACGGCGCCCAATCTTGTCTCCTCCAGGCTTGGGGAAGATGCCATAGCCGAAGCGACCCAGCAGGGCTCCCACCGTCATAATCGATCCTCTGAGGGCTCTACTACGCTGGAGAAACTGCTCGCTTTGCAGGTACTCTAGATTTACCTCATCGGCTTGGAAGGAGTAGCTCCCCTCAGTCTCGAGCTTGGTTACCTTGACGCCCATCTGACGAAGGAGCTCAATGAGGTTATTGACGTCGAGGATATTGGGGACATTGTGCAGGGTTACTACCTCTGGCGTCAGTAGTACGGCAGAGATGATTTGTAGAGCTTCGTTTTTAGCTCCCTGTGGTACGATAGAGCCACTGAGGCTGTAGCCACCTTCGATAACGTATGAGGCCATAGGCAGTTGGGGGTACTTGGGTATGGATGAGTTAGAGTGGGG
>JBGYQR010000025.1:0-3237 GCA_041839075.1 Porphyromonas sp. | reverse complement strand
TGGGACCAACGCCTAGCCAAAGCCAGGCCTTAGGATAACGAATAACGGGTAATAGACGGCCTGCGGAGTAAGCCCCTCTGGGCTACAACTGACCTCTCGATTTAAAAACAAGGTGCAACTGGTGCCTCTATCACTAATCAGATGACCAAATGTATAAACGTTTTTCAGAAACAACAAACGCAAACGTACATTTTTCTTCTTAAAAGTAACGGAAACGTACAGCGCAAATGGTATTAGTCCCTATTTATGAACACATTAGCCTATAAACCAGGGCAAAGAGACCCCCAAGGGAGTAAAATAGTGATACGCATATTTTGACACAACCTGCGCCAAATCTTAGTCCTTTTGAGCAGGCAAATATAAGAAACATACACACCTTGCAAGCACGCTCCAGACACCCCCAACAGCTAATAAATATCGGCTCCAAAAGCGGTGATATAACAAACGTCACCTCCCCCACAACCGCGAGGTTCCATGACGCCACGAAATCCTGAGCAAAAGCCCCCACAGCGCATATAGACACACCCCAACACGGGCATAAAGGCAAACCCTCTCAGACAGGGTAGGCGCCCTGCATACGCCCTCCCGGGCGCCTCCGCTGAGCTCCCTAGAGATCACCCCAAGGAGGGAGATAGGCTCCGCTCCCTCGGGGTGTCAACCTCCCCCTGCGAGAGGCCTACGGTAGGCGCCCCAAGGGGGCTAACCTAGAGGCCAAAAACGCTCTAACTTAGAGCCCCGAGGCGCTCTAACCTAAAGCCCTTGAGGGCTCTAACCTAGAGCCCCAAAGGGGTCTAAGGCGGAGCCCCAAAGAGACCATATTATATACCTCCCTCCGCGCTCACCACCCTAGCCCCTCAGCGCTAGGTCGCGAGTACGGAGGACGCCCCCAGCCACCCCGAGGGGGTGCCTATCCACCCAAGGATGGGCGGGAGCAAAGTATTCTATTGCCGTAGATGAACAAAAGCATTACCTTTGCAGTTCTACAAAAAATAGCAGAAGCCTAGCAGACAATGAGAGAGCTACATCTCACGACCACACCACTTCTCCCCGAGCAGTATAGCGCCCCTGGTGGGCACTCCGCAGAGACAGAGCTGGTGGGTCATGGTGCGCCCCTACTGGCCACGCACCAGGTAGCACCCATGGCCCGCTGGTCATGCAAGAGGAGCTAGACAGATAGCAGAAGACAGGAGACAATGAGACAACTTAAAATTTCGAAGTCGATAACCAATCGCGAGAGCGCGTCCCTAGACCGCTACCTACAAGAGATTGGACGTGAGGGGCTAATCTCTCCAGAAGACGAGGTACAGCTGGCACAAGACATCAAGCGTGGCGACCAAAAGGCGCTCGACAAGATGGTTCGCGCCAACCTACGCTTCGTCGTATCGGTGGCCAAGCAGTACCAAAACCAAGGGCTTAGCCTCCCCGACCTCATCAACGAAGGCAACCTGGGGCTGATCAAAGCCGCGCAGAAGTTTGACGAGACACGTGGCTTCAAGTTCATCTCCTACGCCGTGTGGTGGATCCGCCAATCTATACTGCAGGCTCTGGCCGAGCAGTCGCGCATCGTACGCCTACCGCTCAACCAGGTAGGGTCGCTCAACAAGCTCACCAAGGCCATCAGCCAGTTTGAGCAGGAGCACGAGCGCAAGCCCTCTATCGCCGAGATCGCCGAGGTCGTCAATATGGAGGAGTACAAGGTGGCAGACGCACTCAAGCATGCCAACCGCCATATATCTGTCGATGCCCCCTTCGTCGAGGGCGAAGACAACAGCCTCCTGGACGTCCTAGTCAATGACGACGCGCCCAACGCCGACCGCTCCCTGCTCAACGAGTCGCTCTCCAAGGAGATCGACCGCATACTGGCTACCCTGGGCGAGCGCGAGGCAGAGATCCTCAAGCTCTTCTTCGGTATCGGTGGTGGGCAGGAGATGACGCTCGAGGAGATCGGAAGCCAGTTTGGCCTCACCCGCGAGCGCGTGCGTCAGATCAAGGAGAAAGCCATCCGCCGCCTGCGCACCAGCGACCAGTGCGGCATCCTCAAGCCCTATCTAGGCTAACCCCCAGGGAGCGGCTAGCCCCCGCTTACACAGCCACAGACGACAGACTACCCCCGCATGAGGTAGTCTGTCGTCTGCTACTATATGCGCCAGGGACAAGCCTTTGTGCCAATGCCCCAAAAGGGCTACCTTTGCCCCTTGTAAACAATCGAACAAGCTAAAGATGAATATATCCTACGACTGGCTGAGACAATACATCGATACAAGCCTTAGCCCCAGCGAAATAGCCACCGCCCTGACCTCCATAGGCCTCGAGACAGGTAGCGTCGAGGAGGTCGAGAGCATCCCAGGAGGACTGCGCGGGCTCGTCATCGGAGAGGTACTCACCTGCACGCCCCACGACAATAGCGACCACCTGCACGTGACCACCGTTGATATAGGCAGTGGCGAACCCCTGCAAATCGTATGCGGGGCACCCAACGTCGCCGCAGGGCATGCCGTAGTAGTGGCCACCGTAGGGACAACGCTCGGCGTGGGGCAGGGGCAGTTCACCATCAAGAAAAGCAAGATACGTGGCGTCGAGAGCCACGGGATGCTCTGCTCGGAGGTCGAGATAGGGCTCGGAGAGGACAATAGTGGCATCATCCTACTGCCCCTAGATGGCGTGCGCATCGGCACCAAGGCCGCCGACCACTTTGGCGTAAGTAGCGACTACGTCCTCGAGGTAGACATCACGCCCAACCGCGTAGACGCCACCAGTCACTACGGCGTAGCCCGAGACCTGGCCGCCTACCTCACTCAGCACCACACGCCCACCAAGGCTGTGCGCCCCTCGGTGCCCGCCCTCACCGCTGGTGCCTGCCCCGTAGAGATACGTACCGAGGCCTCCCAGGAGCTCGTACCCCGCTTCGAGGGGGTGGTCATCCGTGGCCTTCGGGTAGGCGAGAGCCCCGAGTGGCTACGCCGACGCCTCGAGAGCATTGGACAGCGTAGCATCAACGTCGTTGTGGACATCACCAACTACGTCCTGCACGAGATTGGCCAGCCCCTACACGCCTACGACCTAGACAAGGTACAGGGGGGGCTGGTAGTACGCCTAGCCACGGAGGGGAGCAGTATCACCACCCTCGATGGTGTAGAGCGCACCCTCACGGGACAAGACCTCGTCATCGCTGACGGCGCTGGGCACAACCTCTGCATCGCTGGCGTCATGGGCGCTCTAGAGAGTGGCACGACGACG
>JBGYQR010000024.1:0-7618 GCA_041839075.1 Porphyromonas sp. | reverse complement strand
TAACGATGATGTAGGTGGCCTCCATTTGGGTCAGCAGGTCAAGCTCCGACTTCATCGCCTCCAAGCTCGCGGACACATCCCCATCGAGGTCAAAAAAGAAGTTGGTTGCCCATAGGGTAATGCAGTCGATTAGGACAACGCGCCCGCTCCAGTCGTGTCGGGAGAGGTGTTTTTCTTCCTCGACGTTTTCCCATTCGTCCCCTCGTGAGGACTGATGGCGTATGACCCTCTGGCGAAACTCCTCGTCCCATACTCTGGCGGTGGCTAGATAAACGGGCTGTGCGCTCAGAGATAGGGCTGTGCGCTCGGCAAAACTACTCTTGCCCGACCGCTCGCCCCCAGTAATCAAATGTATATAGCAGGACATTTTGCTCTGGCTAATGCTCAGTAATGGTTGGTTGTATCTCGGGCAAAGGTAAGACCTTTATCTATACCTTACGTGTTGGATGCACGATCGGGGCAAACCTTAGACCTGCCTCGGCGGTTATACCCCTGTTGGACAAGTAGTGTCCTACAAGTATTTGAGACGAAACGGAATAATCCCATATCCTATATGCCTTTAGTAATCGTGATTTATTTGCTGATGGTGCTCACCGGAGTAGCCTATACGAGTGTACGCCTATGGCTCATCTTACCTCTCGCTCTCTGGGGCAAGTGGCTAGCTGTGCTCCTATGGCTTTTGCCTCTCGGTCTGATGATCGGCTACTTCTTTGCACGAGAGTCGCTCTCTGAGCCATTGGCCTCTTGTCTCTACAACGTCGGTACGGCCTGGATCTTTGTATTGCTGTATGCGGTGCTCCTCTTCCTCGTCCTTGACCTAGCCACCTGGGTGCTACCTCAGCTACGCCCTTATCTCCACTCGAGCCTCTATGGTACGCTTGGCGTTTTACTCGTTTTGCTGGGGCTTTTTATCTACGGCAATACGCGCTACCACGACAAGGTACGTGTCGAGCACGATCTCTCTATTGCCAAGCCGATGTCTCGCCCACTCAGGATCGTTGGCATCTCTGACTTGCACCTAGGCTATACGATAGGCAGAGAGGAGCTGGCTCGTTGGGTCGATATGATCAACCAGGAGGAGCCCGACCTCATCCTCATAGCTGGCGATTTGGTCGATGGCGACGTACGCCCTGTGCTCCGTGATAGTATGTATCTTGAGCTCAATAGGCTCCAGGCTAGGCTAGGCGTGTATGCCTCGCTAGGCAATCACGAGTATATTGGAGGAGAGGCTCAAGACTCTCAGGTCTACTCCAAGACCAATATCCGCCTCTTGCGTGACGAGGCCGTGCTCGTCGATAGCTCGCTCTATATCGTCGGTAGGGACGACCGCTCCAACCCCAAGCGCAAGACCTTAGCCGAGCTAACGGCAGGTCTCGACAGGAGCAAACCTTTGCTCCTGATGGACCACCAGCCCTATCATCTAGAGGAGGCTGAGGCTGCCAAGGTAGACTTCCAGCTCTCGGGGCATACGCACCAAGGACAGGTGTTTCCGGTTAACTTGATCGTTAGCCGGATGTATGAGCAGTCTCATGGTTACCTGCACAAGGGGGCGACGCATTACTACGTAAGCTCGGGGCTGGGGTTGTGGGGCGGTAAGTTTCGCATCGGTACCCAGAGCGAGTATGCCGTCATTACCCTAAGGCCACAAGAGTAACCGCCCTACGCTACGGTCTTAACAACCAGGAGGGCTCCTACCTAAGGACGACGAGTGTCGCCCGGGTAGGAGCCCTCCTGGTATTTGCTCGCACCTGATGGGTTATATGGCAAGTAGAGGCAGGAGCCTGGGCGCGTACTCCCCCCTAGAGCTCGTCCCAAAACGGGAACCTAGGCTGGTAATAACCAGGAGCCATACTGGCTTCAAGCGTGCTATGCCGATGAGAGCGCTTGACGGATAGCCCCACGAGGCGGATCGGTCGCTCGAGGGCAAATCGCTGTATCAGCTCCAGGGCTAGAGGGTATATCTCCTGGTGATGTAGGAGAGGGTAGGGTTGGGTAGTGCTCTTGGAGCGAAGGGTGAAGTCGGCGTATTTGATCCGGAGCGTGAGGCAATGCCCGACAAAGGAGGCTCTCTCTAGGCGACGCTCCAGCTCGTGGCTTAGCATATCGAGGATCTGTATGATCTCATTGAGGTCGGAGATGTCTCGGGGAAGCGTTGTCTCTGTGCCAACGGAGAGGCGGTCGTACTCTGGCACGACGGGGCGATTATCTATGCCACAGGCGTTGAGGTAGAGCTCTCGCCCACGTTTGCCAAATAGCCGTACCAGCTCCACCTCACCTAGTGCCTTGAGGTCTCTCCCGTAGCGGATGCCTAGAGCTTGCATGCGCTCTTTGGTAGCCTTGCCTACGCCGAAGAAATACCCTACGTCCAGCTGCTCAGCAAAGGCCTCTCCCTCCTTGGGCGTGATGACGAAGAGACCATCGGGTTTGTTGTAGTCGGAGGCTACTTTGGCGAGAAATTTGTTGTACGAGACGCCTGCTGAGGCTGTCAGGTCGAGGCGCTCTCGTATCTCTGCCTTGATAGCTCGGGCAATCTCTGTGGCAGAGGCGATATGCTGGAGGTTGGTCGTAACGTCTAGATATGCCTCATCGAGGGATAGGGGCTCGACCAGGGGCGTGTAGGAGCGAAATACCTTCATCACCTCACTCGATACAGCTTTGTAAGCCTCTAGCCTAAAGGGGGCGAAAATGAGTTGGGGGCAGAGCTTCATGGCCGTGAGGGCAGGCATCCCCGAGCGTACCCCCCACTGGCGCGCTTCGTAGCTAGCGGCTGCGATGACACTTCGTGCCTCTGGCCTACCCACCACGAGGGGGCGAGACCTCCAAGCGGGGTGGTCTCGCTGCTCTACCGATGCATAGAAGGCGTCCATGTCTATATGGATGATCTTGCGTATCGATGAGGGGGCAGGGGCGGGAGTGTCATGAGCCATCGAGGCACAAAGATACAATCTCGCGCCACGCGATACTACCATCGCCCTCTCGAGGAGAACCGCTCGTGGTACGCCTCTATTGCTCTCCTCTTAATCGAGGTAAGTTTGACCTCTGAGGCGCTCTAGGTTAGACCCCTCAAGGGCTCCAACTTAGAGCGCCTCGGGGCTCTAACCTAGAGCGTTTTGGAGGTCGTGTTTACACCCCGAGATAGCCGCACTAGGCTAGCCTTATCCTTGGCGTGTATCCCCTTTGGGATGTACTAGGCTTTGTCCTCAAGAGGTAGGGGCATTGTACCAGGGGGCATAGAAGGCGAAATCTATGTATATTTGCACAGCTCAAGGGGGAGTGTGCAGAGTGTGCCTACCTCTCGGGTGGGAAAAGAGTGGATAGCGACATGGACAAAAACTAGACAACAACTATATATGCTTACAACCAATTATATATCTCTTTACCAAGAGGGCTTTACGAAGTACTGGGATCAGCCCGCATTCAGCAACTACGAGGGGAAGACCTATACCTATGCCGAGCTGGCCGAGCACATTGCTCACTGGCATCTGTTTTTCGAGCAGTCGGGTATCAAGCGAGGTGACAAGATAGCCTTGATGGGCAAGGATACGGCAGAGTGGGTTGTCGTTTTCCTCGCCTCGATTACCTATGGAGCTGTGATTGTCCCTGTCCTACAAGACTTCGCTCCCCAGGATGCTATGGGCATCATCGATCACTCAGAGGCCAAGCTACTATTCATCAGTGACAACCTCTGGGAGGCTATGCTTCCTGATCAACTCCCTCGCCTAGAGCGTGTGGTAGAGCTCCAGTCGGGATCAGCTCTCTACGCCACCAGTGGTCTTGAGTCTTTGACAAGTGAGCTCGTCGGTCTGCCCGAGGCATTTGCCATACGCTACCCCAAGGGCTATGCCCCCGAAGATGTCGCCTACTATCAGACACCCAATGAGGAGGTGCTATTGCTCAACTATACCTCTGGCACAACGGGCTTTAGTAAGGGGGTGATGGTGACGGGCAACAATATGGCAGGTAACGTCCTGTGGTGTAGGGAGAAGGATATTGTACGACCAGGCATGAGACTACTCTCGTTCTTGCCCCTGGCTCATACATACGGCTGTATGATCAATGTCTTGCTCGCCGCTACTTGTGGGGTGCACGTTACGCTCCTGGGACGAACGCCCTCGCCCAATATCCTTGGCCCAGCTTTGCGCAAGGTGCGTCCGAATATCGTGATCACAGTCCCCCTCGTACTAGAGAAAATCTACCAAAGCTCCATCATGCCCATCCTCCAGCAGAGCAAGATCAAGTGGATGCTTCGTCTACCCGTGCTGAGGCGTGTGGTGCACAAGAAGATTCGAGAGAAGCTCCTCGAGGGCATGGGCGGAGAGGCTCACCTGGTTATTGCCGGTGGAGCTGCCCTCAATGCAGAGGTGGGAGCCTTCCTCAAACGCATAGGCTTCCCCATCTCGGTCGGGTATGGG
The DNA here is from genome assembly GCA_041839075.1 of Porphyromonas sp. Taxonomy (GTDB): domain Bacteria; phylum Bacteroidota; class Bacteroidia; order Bacteroidales; family Porphyromonadaceae; genus Porphyromonas. The sequence goes on along the minus strand of JBGYQR010000024.1, from coordinate 3,206 downwards.
ATGACGGAGTGCGCTCCCCTAATCTCCTTTACTCCAGATGCTAACGCCTGGCGTACGGGGTCGTGTGGTCAGCCTCTCGAGGGCTATATGCAGGCACGTATTACCCCTGTTGAGGATGAGAGCGGTCAGGTTGTCCCTCGGAAAGATGAGGCAGGGCGCCTCGTGGGAGAGATACAAGTGCGGGGGGAGAATGTCTGCAAGGGTTACTACAAAAACGAGGAGCAGACCCGTCTGCTCTTTACCGAAGATGGATGGTTGCGCACAGGAGACCTCGGGAGTATGGACGAGCAGGGCTTTATCTATATCAAGGGGCGAAGCAAGACCATGCTCCTCGGGCCTAATGGGCAAAATATATACCCCGAGGAAATTGAGGCGAAAATTAGCCTCCTCCCCTATGTCCAGGAGAGTGTAGTGGTGATGCGTTCGGGTAAGCTGGAGGCTATCCTCGTGCTCAATAAGCAGGCCATCGAGCAAGCTGGTATCTCTGAGCAAGAGGCCTGGGAGGAAGTCTGCGCTCAGCGTGGATACCTCAATAGCCAGCTGGGGGCGTATGAGAAGATACAGCGCTTTGAGCAACGCCTCGAGCCTTTTGAGAAGACTCCCAAGCAGAGCATCAAACGCTTCCTCTACAACTAGAGCAACCGCCTATCTACTAGAGCCTAAGATATCCATGCCCCAAGAGCTATGTACCAGCGCCCCTGCCCACAGCTCTTGGGGCAAGGCTATTCTATCGAACCTTGAAAAAATGTATCTTTGCCAGCGTTGATAAAGAACTAGATTTTATTATCCTTTCGATATAAACCAACAACATGAATAGGAAATTTCCTGAATACAGCCAGCTGAATCTCTCAGAGGTCAATCAGCAGGTGCTTGCCCAGTGGAGCCAGGAGCAACTCTTTGCCCGTAGCCTAGAGCTACGCAAGGGAGCTCCTGCATTCGTTTTCTATGAGGGGCCTCCCTCAGCTAATGGTATGCCTGGTATTCACCACGTAATGGCTCGTAGTATTAAGGATATTTTCTGCCGCTACAAGACGATGAAGGGCTTCCTGGTAGAGCGTAAGGCTGGCTGGGATACTCATGGCTTGCCAGTCGAGCTAGGGGTTGAGAAAGCCCTAGGCATCACCAAGGAAGACATAGGCAAGAGCATCAGTGTGGCGGAGTACAACGCTGCCTGCCGTACCGACGTGATGAAGTTTACCCGCGAATGGGAAGACCTCACGGCGCAGATGGGCTATTGGGTAGATATGGATCATCCCTATATCACCTACGACAATAGGTATATAGAGAGCCTTTGGTACCTCCTCAAGCAGATGTATGGCAAGGGCCTACTCTACAAGGGCTATACTATACAGCCATACTCGCCCGCTGCTGGTACTGGCCTTAGCTCGCACGAGCTTAATCAGCCAGGGTGCTACCGCGATGTCAAGGATACGACCTGCATCGCGCAGTTTCGCATCAAGTCTCCCGATAGCGCTCTTGTGGGGCATGGAGAGGCCTATTTCCTAGCCTGGACGACAACCCCCTGGACGCTCCCAAGTAATACGGCTCTGTGCGTAGGGCCAGAGATCGACTATGTGGGGGTACGTACGTTTAACCCTTACAGCGGAGCGCCCATCACGATCGTGATGGCAGAGGCCCTTTTGGGCACGTTGTTTGCGCTGGAGCTCGAGGGAGCCGAGGCACTAGCCGCCTATGAGCAAGGGCAGAAGCAATTGCCCTATCAGATCATCGCTAGGTGGAAGGGTCGCGACCTCGTAGGGATCGAGTACGAACAGCTGTTGCCCTGGGTGAAGCCTACGGAGGGTGCATTTCGCGTGATCTCAGGAGACTTCGTGACGATCGAGGATGGTACGGGTATCGTACATATCGCGCCGACCTTTGGTGCCGATGACAACCGAGTAGCGAAGGCCTTTGGTGTGCCTGCCCTCCTGGTCATCGACAAGGCTGGCAATGAGCGCCCCCTAGTGGACTTGCAGGGACGCTTCTACCCCCTAGAGGATCTCTGCCCAGACTTTGTGCGTGATCGAGTAGGGGAGGAGTACGCCTCTTTTGCTGGGGCCTACGTCAAGAATGCCTACGACCCTACCAAGACAGACAAGGACGAGACGATTGATGTCGTTATCTCGCTTGCACTCAAGAGCCGTGGCCTGGCCTTCAAGATAGAGAAGCATACGCACAACTATCCTCACTGCTGGCGCACAGACAAGCCCGTCCTCTACTATCCGCTGGATAGCTGGTTTATCCGTACGACGGCGGTCAAGGAGCGTATGATTGAGCTCAATCGTACCATCAACTGGAAGCCCGAGAGCACGGGTACAGGACGCTTCGGCAAGTGGCTCGAGAACCTCCAAGACTGGAACCTCTCACGCAGTCGCTACTGGGGTACCCCTCTGCCTATCTGGCGTACAGACGATGCCAGCGAAGAGATCTGTATCGGCTCGCTAGAGGAGCTGATGCACGAGATCGGTAAGGCTGTCGAAGCAGGTGTGATGCCCGCTAACCCATGGGCAGACTTTGTAGTCGGGGATTACAGCGATGCCAACTACGACAAGATAGACCTACACCGCCCCTATGTCGATGATATTGTCTTGGTGTCTCCCTCGGGTAAGCCTATGCGTCGTGAGACAGACCTCATCGATGTGTGGTTTGACTCGGGTGCTATGCCCTATGCTCAAATGCACTACCCCTTTGAAAACAAGGAGCTTGTCGATAGTGGGCGAGCATTCCCTGCTGACTTCATCGCCGAGGGGGTGGATCAGACCCGTGGATGGTTCTTCACCCTCCACGCAGTCTCTACGATGATCTCCGACGCAGTGAGCTACAAGGCCGTTATCTCCAACGGGCTCGTGCTGGACAAGAACGGCAACAAGATGAGCAAGCGCCTAGGTAATGGCATCGACCCCTTTGACGCTATTGCTCAGTATGGCTCTGATGCCCTGCGCTGGTATATGATCTCCAACTCGTCGCCTTGGGACAACCTCAAGTTTGACCGCGAGGGTGTTGAGGAGGTGCGTCGTAAGTTTTTCGCTACATTGTACAATACATATCAGTTCTTCTCTCTGTATGCCAACCTAGATGGCTTCGACCCAGAGAGCAAACCTCTGCCCTTTGAGAGTCGTCCCGAGATAGACCGCTGGATCCTCTCTAGTCTGCATAGCCTCATCAGAGAGGTAGACGAGCAGTTTGATGCCTATGAGCCAACGCGT
>JBGYQR010000023.1:0-4329 GCA_041839075.1 Porphyromonas sp. | reverse complement strand
TCAGTTTGCCTGGGATACAGTGATGACGAGCCGTCAGACCTTTGCCATTGATACGGTGATCTACTCTGATGTGTTTACGCACAGCCGTTATGTAAGCTATCGCACCAAGGATGCCATCGTAGACTTTTGGCGCGAGCGCACAGGCGAGCGTCCATCGGTACGCATCGACAACCCCGATATTTACTTTAGCGTCCATATCGCCCACAACGAGGTCACCCTCTCGCTGGATAGCTCCGGAGAGAGTCTGCACAAGCGTGGTTATAGGCAGGTGCAGACCGATGCTCCGATCAACGAAGTGCTTGCTGCGGGTATCTTGCTTCGCTCTGGTTGGCGTGGGGAGACTGACCTCATCGACCCGATGTGTGGCTCGGGCACCTTCCTAATCGAAGCAGCACTGCTGGCCCGCAACATCGCTCCGGGGATCTACCGACAGGGCTTTGCTTTTGAGCGCTGGCTCGACTATGACCGAGCTCTATTTGAGGAGGTGTACAACGACGATAGCGCAGAGCGCCCCTTCGAGCATCATATCTATGGCTCGGACATATTGCCCCGTGCGGTGCAGATCGCCGAGAAGAATATCGCTCGCGCGGGTCTCTCAAAGTACATCACCCTGGAGGCCATAGCTCTGCAAGACCGTCCTACCCCCACGGCTCCCGCTCTTGTCGTGATGAACCCACCCTATGGGGAGCGCCTCAAGGTACAGAGCGCTGAGGAGCTATATGGTATGATAGGCGAGCGTCTCAAGCACAACTTCCCTGGTTGCCAGGCTTGGATCATTGCCTACCGCCCCGAGCACTTTGATGCTATCGGCCTACGTCACAATACGCGCGTAGAGCTAACCAATGGAGCCCTTGAGTGTGAGCTCAGAGGCTACGAACTCTTTGCTGGTAAGCGCGAGGACTACAAGCGTCGCCCCCACGACGAGGCTCGTAGGCAGAGTGCTCCGAGTAGAGATGGGAAGCCCTCTGCTCCAAGAAGCGAGCGCTCAGGGGAGCGTAAGCCCTTCGAGCGTAGAGGAGAGGGCAAGAAGTCCTTTGACCGCAAGGGCGATGGCAAGAAGCCCTTCGATCGTGGAGGAGAGGGCAAGAAGTCCTTTGAACGCAAGGGCGATGACAAGAAACCCTTTGAGCGCAAGGGCGATGGCAAGAAGCCTTTCGAGCGCAAGGGGACAGGCCCTTGGCCTAGTGCGCGCTTCCGCTATACCGATGCTGAGGGACAAGAGCGCAAGCGCCCTGCCCCCAAGGGCAATTTCCAGGTCTTCCGCCCCAGCCCCAAGCAAGACGACTAATGACCTTTTTACATAACCACACCTCATATGATGATGAAACGACGACTAGCTTTAGCTTTGCTTATGGTAGGCATATTCTCGTCCGTCGAGGGACAGGTATCAGCGCCAGTGGCCAAGCGTACGCTTACCCTCTCGGAGTACACCAGTGGTAGTCCTCAGTATCTAGGCCCCCACAACCTAAGAGCCTTGCAGTGGCTCGACGACGATCGCTATATCTATATCGACGATCAGAGAGACCCCTCTGGAGCTGCAGCTCCCTTGATGGTAGGCTATACCAAGGCAGGGCGACAAGACGAAGTGCTGCTTAGCCTCGACGAGCTCAAGGGGCTATTGCCTGCTGAGAGCCAGCTCAAGCGCTTCCCCTCTGTTGTGGTCATACCTGGGGAGAGCCCTCTGCTAGAGGTACGTATCGCTGGGCACTACTACACCATAGACCCCGAGACCAAGACCCTAAGAGGCACCACGACCTATCCCGAGGGGACGGTAGCACACGCCCATAATCCGAGCCGTAGCCATATAGCTGTGGTGCGGGAGCACAATATCTCTATCGTCCCTCTGCGTACGAAAGAAGCCCCCGTACAGATTACTCAAGATGGCAGTGCAACCATCGTCTATGGGCAGTCGGTACATCAGAATGAGTTTGGGATACACGGGGGCCTATTTTGGAGCCCAGACGGGAGGAAGCTCGCATTCTATCGTATGGACCAGAGCATGGTGGAGCCATACCCCATCCTACACGTGTCGGCACGTCGCCCTTATAGCGAGATGCAGTACTACCCGATGGCAGGTACTCCTAGCCACCAGGTTACCCTAGGGGTGTATGATACCCAGACGGGACAGACCACCTATATGAAGACGGGGCTACCGCTGGAGAAGTATCTGACCAACATTGCTTGGACGCCCGATGGGAAGAGCATCTTGATCGCAGAGGTCAATCGAGAGCAAACCGACTGCACGCTCAATATGTACGATGCCACCTCGGGAGAGCTCACCCGCACGATACTCTCTGAGCACAACGACATCTATACCGAGCCTCAGCATCCAGCACAGTTCGTCCCAGGCAATCCAAGCCAGTTCGTCTGGCAGAGCCGTAGGGATGGCTTCATGCACCTCTACCTCTACGACCTGGGTGGCAAGCAGATCCGTCAGCTGACGCAGGGGGCGTGGGAGGTTACGGACCTGCTGGGTTTCTCGGCTGATGGACGTACGCTCTACTACCAGTCTACGACACAGAGCCCACTAGATAGGCATGTCTATGCCCTCTCTCTTGGGAAGGGTAGCCGCCCTCAGCTACTGACCCCTGGCGCGGGTTGGCATTCGGTGAAGATGAACGCTAAGGGCACTTTCCTACTCGATACCCACGAGTCTGTCTCTGTGCCTCGCAAGATTACGCTACGCCGTGCTAAAGGGGGAGTGGAGCAGACCTGTCTGCTCGAGGCAAGCAACCCAGAGGAGGGCTACCTCACACCGCAGATAGAGCTAGGCAAGATCAAGGCCGCCGATGACAAGACGGAGCTACACTATCGCCTCATTCGCCCCTATGACTTTGACCCTAACCGCTCTTACCCAGCCATCATCTACGTCTACAATGGCCCTCATGCTCAGCTGGTACAGAATAGGTTCCGCTCAGCAGCTCGAGGCTGGGAGCTCAATATGGCTAACCTAGGCTACATCATCCTAACGGTCGATGGACGTGGCTCAGCCTATCGTGGCTCGGCCTTTGAGCAGGTTATTCATCGCCAGGTAGGTACGCACGAGATGGCCGACCAGATGCGAGGCGTAGAGCTCTTGCGCTCTTTGGGCTATGTCGATATGCAACGCCTCGGGGTCTATGGCTGGAGCTACGGAGGGTTTATGACGACCAACCTGATGCTCACCCATAGTGATACATTCAAGGTTGGGGTAGCTGGAGGTCCAGTGATGGACTGGAGCCGCTACGAGATCATGTATGGCGAGCGCTATATGGATAGTCCTCAAGATAACCCCGAGGGGTACAAGGCCAACAACCTCTTGCTTCGCGCTGGAGACCTCAAGGGACGCCTCCTGCTGATCCACGGCACGATAGATCCGGTGGTGATTTGGCAACACAGCCTCCTATTCGTACAGGCTGCGGTAAAGGCGGGTACGCACCCTGACTATATGGTCTATCCTGAGCACCCGCACAATGTGATCGGTCCTGATCGCGTTCACCTCAACGAAGTGATTACTCGCTACTTCCAAGATCATTTATGAATATCCTCCTACTAGGCTCGGGTGGTCGTGAGCACGCCCTAGCTTATCGCATTGCCAAGAGCCCGAGCTTGGGCAAGTTGTTTATCGCACCAGGCAACCCAGGTATGGCTAGTCTCGGTACGTGTGTAGATGTCTCCGCCACTGACTTTGAGGCAGTAGCCTCGCTGGTACGTCGTGAGCAGATAGACCTCCTAGTCGTGGGTCCAGAAGATCCTCTGACCAAGGGCATTGTAGACTACTTCCGCAAGAGTAGCGATCTCTCGGATCTACTCATCGTAGGACCCGATGCTGCGGGAGCTAGGCTAGAGGGTTCCAAAGATTTTAGCAAGGCTTTCATGCAGCGCTATGGTATCAAGACGGCAGCCTACAAGAGCTTCCGAGCAGACCAGCTACCCCAGGCGTATGCTTTCCTCGAGACGCTTGAGGCGCCCTATGTCCTCAAAGCAGACGGCCTCGTGGCAGGCAAGGGCGTTATCATCACCGAGACGCTCGAGGAGGCCAAGCGAGAGCTGGCCGAGATGCTTGCGGGACGTTTTGGCGAGGCTAGTCGCTGTGTCGTCATCGAGCAGTACCTCCATGGGATAGAGTGCTCGGTCTTTGTCGCTACCGATGGCAAGAGCTATCGCCTCTTGCCCGTAGCCAAAGACTACAAGCGTATTGGCGAGGGAGACACTGGGCTCAATACTGGAGGTATGGGCTCTGTCTCTCCTGTGTGCTTTGCCGATGAGGCTTTTATGGCTCGTGTAGAGGAGCGTATCGTACGCCCTACGCTGGAGGGGCTTATCTCCGAAGGTATAGACTATCGTGGC
>JBGYQR010000022.1:0-8078 GCA_041839075.1 Porphyromonas sp. | reverse complement strand
GCTTTCGGACCAGGCAATATGCCCAGGAAAGAGGGCTATCCATCGAGATGGCTGCTCGGGCATTGCGCTATGAGTGGTTCGCAGAGGTCGCCAGGCGAGAGCCCCTCGTTCAGATTGCCATCGCCCACAATGCGCAAGACCAAGTCGAGACCCTACTCCTCAACCTAGCTAGTGGTACCGGCCTGCGTGGGCTAGCTGGCATGCCCTACCAGCGCGAAGCGTTTGTACGCCCGATGATGGACGCTATGCCCGAGGTCGTCACAGCCTATCTACGCGAGATGGGGCAGGGCTGGCGCCATGATGAGAGCAACGACGACGAGGCCTATCGGCGCAACTATATAAGGCATACACTGATCCCTGCCTTCGAGCGCATCAACGAGGGCTTTGTAGGCAACGCCCTAAAGACAATCGCTCATCTGAGGGGGGCGGAGCAGTTCTATCGAGAAGCGATCGAGGGAGCTAGGGGGCAGGTGTACGAGGGTGGGAGGATTTCTATTCGGGCGCTGATGGCCTCCGCTCATCCAGAGACCCTGCTCTTTGAGCTACTGCGCCCGTATGGCTTCGGCAGTGAGCAATGCCACCTCATCATAGAGCGCCTCCCACACCTAGAGTCGGGGAAGGCCTTTTGCTCCCCCCGATACCGCCTAGTACGCTCATGGGAGGTACTGGAGCTCCTCCCACTAGAGCGGGAGGAGGTAGAGATTGAGGTTTACCCCCGAGATGGAGCAGAGATAGAGACGCCCTGGGGACGGCTGGAGATAGGTTTAGTGCCTACGAGCGAGGTGACATCCTGGCGTTGCCCTCCCGAGGTTGCCCTGCTAGACTGGGACAAGATAGAGAGGGCTCTCCAAGCGGGCTCGAAGCTCATCCTACGCCCGCCAAATGTAGGAGAGCGCATGCGTCCGCTGGGGTTGAGGGGGACGAAGCTCATCAGTCGTATTTTCATCGACAAGCATGTCGCCCACAGCCAGAGAGAGCGTACGCCTCTCCTTTTGCTGGGAGACACGCCTCTATGGCTAGTGGGCTATACCACCAGCCACGACTACCGCATCACGGCAGAGACCAAGATGATCCTGAGGCTTAGGCTGATGGGGGGAGTAGATCGGGGGGCGTATTGAGTAGGTAGACACACTCGGTGGCACGGGTAAACGCTGTGTACAGCCAGCGTAGCATATTGTGATCGAGGGGCAAATAGCCCACAAGACCCAGATCGATGAAAACACAAGGCCATTGCCCCCCCTGCGCCTTGTGGGCGGTAACGGCATAGCCATACTTGACCTCAATAGCGCCCCAATAGGGATCACGCTGTATCATGCGGCGCACATCGACGATAGCCCCATCCATCTGATAGTCGGCAGCTAGCTGATTGTACAGCTCTAGTCTCTGAGCATAGGTACGCTGCGCCTGCCCGTCTCCTATGCTAGAGAGTAGGAGCTTGACCTCTAGCTCTGTGTCTTGCTCGGGACGATATACGCGGGCATCGACGAAGTGTAACCCATAGATCTCCTCATAGCGGAGTGTGCGCCTAAGCTCGAGCGTCTCTCCGTTGGCTATGAAGTCGGAGTAGTCGGCACGCTTGGCGTAGAAATAATTGTTGCGCGCGACGATCAGTTGCTCGCCTCGCTCTAGGGTGTCTTCGGCTCCGAAGACGTTGTAGCGTATCCCTTGGTTAAACTCGAGGGCTCGCTTGTTGGATGGGTTGATAACGAGGACGCCCTCACGGCCGTAGCGCCCGTAGGCAGAGCTTAGTTCGTCCGTTATATCATAGCCCTCTATGGCCTTGATGTCAGGAAACTTCCCCACCTGCAAAGTCAATGGGATGGCCTCATCGCCTCGTCCCTGGTACTTGGTGATGAGCTTGCGTATGAGGGTTGCCTGCTTGAGGATGCCCGACTGCTTGTGTTGGCGTACGACCTCTGTTAGCTCGGCTTGGTAGACACGCATCCCATAGCGATCTTGTAGCACCTCGGGACTGAGGGCATCGCTGAGCTCGCTACCTACGGGGGGGAGCTGTGCGGTGTCTCCGACGATGATGAGCCGGCTACGCTCGGTCTTGTAGGCGTAGGCCAGTAAGTCGTCCAGCAGGTTGCCCGAGCCAAAGGGGCTGGGCTCGTAGTTGTCCCCCGCTATCATAGAGGCCTCATCGACGACGAAGAGCGTCCCCCGTTTGCTCCCATCCTTGAGCTCGTAGAGGTCATCGTCGGGAGTCGTCTCCTGGACCGAGGTGGAGGCCTGGTAAATGCGCCGGTGTATCGTCGTGGCAGGCCGCTCTGTAACGCCCGAGAGCACCTGGGCGGCTCGCCCTGTCGTAGCCATCAGTTCTATACGCATGCCCCGACGCTCCATGGCCTGGGTGATCGCTCTCAGCAGGGTGGTCTTGCCCGTCCCCGCGTAGCCCTTGAGCAGGAAGACGCTGTACGGGCTATCGTCCTGCATATACTGGGCATACTCGTCTATCGCCGTGCGCTGCGTTGAGGTAGGCTCAAAAGGCAGTTGGGAGCAAATGTCCTCTGCAATATCCTTGTATATACTATACATTGTCGTATCTTTGCCTAGGTGAAATTAGTCCTTTTGCCCAAATCTTACTAAATTTGGCCGAAGATTAGAGTAGCAGCGAGAAGATAAACTTATACAACTTAAATATAACGATGGACAAATTGATCAAGGTCTTGGTGCTGGTAGTGGCACTCGTCCTAGCCTATCTAACGGTGCAGAGTGTGCTAGGCCCCGTAAACTTCGATGACACGCAGAAGAGTCGTGAGCTCGTGCTTCAGAAGCAGCTCAAGAAGATTGCTGCTTATCAAGAAGCCTATGAGTATGTACACCACCGCTATGCTACGGCGGAGGAGCTGGTAGACTTCCTCAACAATGGTAGAGTGTACTACGTACGTGCCGAGGGCGACTATACGGACGCTATGCGTGAGAAGGGTCTCACCGAGGCTCAAGCTGCCGCTCAGGGTCTTATCGTGCGTGATACAGTATGGTCAAGCGCCAAGGACTCTCTCCTCAAGGATGGTACGGATGTAGCTACGCTCTTCAATGTCTTTGACACGCCAAACAAGATCAAGGTAGAGACGGGTACCATCGAGCAGGTGATCGGCCGTGATACGGTGAACGTATCAGTGTTCCAGGCAACGGTACCTTTTGTAGACTACCTCGGTGACCTAGACCAGGGACGTCTCAAGGAGAAGACGACAGCAGCTCTAGAGCGCAAGAATGGTTTCGCTGGTCTGCGTATCGGCTCTCTGCTGGAAGTAAAGAAAACTGGTAACTGGGAGTAAATGAATGCCTCTGCCCTAGGAGCACTAGACGCCATCAAGGCAGAGCAAGTAGATATGTCCATCCGACTGAGGTCGGATGGACTTACTTTTGCTCTGCTCGAGCCTGGTGTATCTGACCGATGCCCCTCAGAGCAGTCGGGGCAATCGCTCGCTTTCCCGAGGGGGCATGCGAGCTTAGAGAGTGCGATGGAGCAGGCCATCTACCTCCATCCGGAGCTCGCGCTTCCGTACCGAGAGGTCCGTATCCTCTATACCCCTCTGTGCTCTATGCTTGTACCAGCTGACCTCTTTGCCGAGGAGGAGGCTGGAGACTGGCTAGGGGCTGTCGTCGGCAATTCCCTAGGCGGAGAGGAGTATGTTGCCCTCTCGCATCCTCTCAGTGGCGAAGACAAGGTTCTGCTCTCGGCTATACCGCGAGGTCTATACAGCTACCTGAGACGGACGTACCTCAAGCCTGAGCTTACCCCCTATTACCTCCCCATCCTAGAGACCTACCAGCGTCAGAGCAGAGAGCAGGCGGGAGAGCGGCTGTGCGTCATACTACGCCTAGAGGGCATGGACTGCATGGCCCTAAGGCAAGGCGAACTGAGACTTATCAATAGCTTCTCTTGGACGCGCCCCACCGACGAGGGAGCGATGCTGGACGAGCTCCTCTTCTATGTATTCTCACTTTGGCGGGGACTCTCTCTTGAGGCTACCAGGGATCAGCTAGTCTTGCTTTCGACAGCTAGTGCACATCCCCTCGGTCGTCTAGCACAAGAGGCTCAAGAGAGGCTCGTGGCTCATATCGGCCAGATCCAGACCGAACACTACCATTATATTTAACCTTACCCTATGCGTATCATCGGAGGTAAATACAAGCGTCGTCGCTTTGACGTGCCCCGTAGCTTCAACGCTCGCCCGACGACAGACTTTGCCAAGGAAAATCTCTTCAACGTCTTGTCGCATCTCGTTGATTGGGAGGGGATAGTCGCCCTTGACCTCTTTGCAGGTACGGGGAGTATCTCTATCGAGCTCCTTTCGAGAGGGTGCGAGCGGGTGGTAGCGGTGGAGCAACGTCGTGAGCATGCCAACTTCATTCGCTCTGTTGCCTCAGAGCTAGGAGAGGAGGCGACCCTACGGGTGTTGCAGACGGATGTGTTTCACTACCTAGGCCCTGGAGAGGAGGCGCCTGAGTTTGACTTTGTCTTTGCGGATCCCCCATACAAGATCGATAGGATAGCCCAGCTTCCCGATCTAATCATCGCCAGCGGTCGCCTCAGAGCAGGGGCCGTTGTAGTGCTAGAGCACCCCTCTTCGTACAGCTTTGCAGAGCACCCCTACTTCTCCCAGCACAGGGAGTATGGGTCGGTAAACTTCTCCATCTTTGAGCTCCCTGCTCAGGAGGGATAGCCCCCTCTCCTACCCCCCGCTACATGATGTCCTCTAGCCTTTACATCCCCCCGCATCGCCCTTCGCTCCGAGGCGTGTCGCTCCCTCTACCTCCATCTAAGAGTATCGCGGCTCGCCAGCTCATCCTGCAAGCTATCGAAGGCTCCTCAGGCGAGCTAGAGGGTTACGACTGGGCAGAGCTCCCCGAAGATCTGCGTAGCCTCTCTCGGGCGCTTGCCTCCAGCTGTGATCCCGCAGCCTCTACGATCTCTGTGGGAGAGTCAGGGACGGCCATGCGCCTCATGCTCGCCTATCTCTGTGCGTCTCCCCTGGTTCGTCCTGTGCGCCTAGAGGGTACGGCTCGCCAGCATCAGCGCCCCATTGCTCCCCTGGTAGAGGCGCTTAGCGCTCTGGAGGGGAAGATCGACTACTTGGGTACAGAGGGCTACCCTCCCCTACTGATTAGCCCGAGCCCTCTACGTGCCCGAGCGGTACAGCTAGACGCCTCAGCTAGCTCGCAATACCTGAGTGCCTTGATGCTCATTGCCCCTAGGCTTACTAGGGGGGAGGAGTACAAGATTGAGCTCGTAGGAGGGCGCCTAGCCTCGGCCCCCTATGTTGAGATCACGAGAGCCTGCATGCAGGAGGTTGGGTATCATTGGCAACAAAACGGAAAAATCTTTAGTTATATCCCTAGAGAACAGCCCCCCTCTACCTCGCTCACGACCAGCGCTGTCGAGGCCGACTGGACGGCCGCCTCGTATGTATATTTGTTGAGCGTGCTCTCTATGGATACGGAGGCTTCTGCCGAGGGAGGCTCGGTCTTGCTCCCAGGGCTTAGGCTCCCCTCTATACAAGGAGATAGTGCAGCCTTGGTTGGGGTGGCTAGTCAGCTGGGAATAGAGACCAGGGCGCACGCAGGTGGCATTGAGATAGTGGTAGCCTCTAGGGGCTCCTCGTTGGATCGCATAGAGCTAGACTGCTATGACACGCCAGACCTAGTGCCTACGCTGGTGGCGATGTTTTTGGCACGGCGAGTACCCTTCGTGCTCAGACGTGTCGCCCATCTAAGGCTCAAGGAGTCTGACCGCCTACTGGCCTTGGCTCAGGAGTGCGCCAAGCTAGGCTTTGCCCTCGAGGTCGGAGACGACACGCTCGCCTGGACGGGGAGACGACACGACTACGACAGGCGTGCTCCCATCAGCCTAGAGACCTATGGCGACCATCGTATAGCCATGGCTCTAGCGCCTCTCATGGCGGCTCTACATCCTCGGGGCGTACGGGTGATGGCGCCCGAGGTCGTAGGCAAGAGCTATCCAGGCTATTGGGCGATGCTCACCAAGCTGGGGTACAAGATAGAAACAACTAAGATGTAAGGATATATGAATTTACTTTGGGCACTCATCGCTCTCGTAGGCCTGGGGCTATTTGCTATGCTGGTGCATTTCATCCAGGGCTATATCAGAGCTCGACGTATCTCGATGGGGTTGGAGGTGGAGGACGACGAACCTGCTCCCCTACCTACCGAAGGGGGATGCTGTGGTATGCACATGACCTGCGAGCGAGACAGTCTGCTAGCAGCCGTAAGCCCTAGTATCGTCTATTACGACGACGAGGAGCTCGACCGCTACCGAGGTACAGAGCCAGCGGCTTATAGTACTGAGGCTGTCGAGGAGTTTCGAGACGTCCTAATCACGCTCAAGGAGGACGAGGTAGCAGGCTGGGTGCGGAGCCTACAACATCGCAAGATTATGCTCCCTGAGGAATTGCTCCCTGAGGTCTTCCTTATCGTCGGTGAGACGAGAGCCTACCACATGGAGCATGGCCCAGGCGAGAGGCACTAGAGAAGATGCTCCCGCCTACTTGCCTCCTCATACTTGCTTGACCCGATAGCCATCTCTTGGATATGAGCCTTGACATTCTCAGCCATCAGTTTTTCCAAAATGCTCTTTGGGCATCCGCTCTCTCTGCGCTTGTGTGCGGGATAGTGGGTGCCTATATTGTTGTGCGCCGTATCGTCTTCGTCAGCGGGGGCATTACCCATGCCTCTTTTGGCGGATTGGGCCTCGGGGTGTATCTAGGCATTGACCCCATCCTCTCTGCGGGACTAGCTGCGGTAGGAGCTTCGCTCGGCATCAGTCGCTTGAGCCGAGATGGCTATGTACGGGAGGATAGCGCTATCGCTGCCGTATGGGCATTGGGTATGGCTCTGGGGGTTCTTTTCATTACGCTCACGCCTGGCTATGCAACGGGGTTGTCGTCGTACCTCTTTGGTAATATCTTGCTCGTAACGCAAAGCGATCTCTTGATGCTAGGGCTGTGCGCAGGCGTCCTCGTGCTCATATTGTCGCGCTGGTATCGCCCTATACTCTACTCGATGTTTGATGCTGACTTTGCCGAGACTAGAGGGATGAAGGCACGCTGGTGGAACACGGCCATGCTCGTCATTATCTCCGTCAGCCTAGTACTGAGCATTCGTCTAGTGGGTATCATGCTACTCATGTCTTTGCTCACATTGCCTCAGAGTATCGTTGGGCTCTTCACGGCAAACTTCAAGCGCCTCATCCTTGGCTCTGTGCTCGTCAGCCTAGTGGCCAATATCCTGGGGCTGATGCTGAGCTATGCCTTTGCCGTGCCCTCTGGGGTGCTGATTATCTTGGTGCTCTTCGTCATGCTGATGGTAGCACGCACGATACGTTGGCTATCGATGCGCTCAGCCTCCTCTACCCCTGCTAGTTAGCCCTATGCGTCTCTTGTGGTTACTGCTCTCTTGTGCCCTCGTGGGGCTCGGTGGTTGTAGCTCGCATACTACGACGCCAGCCTCTCGCTTTTACCATGGGCTAACCACCCGATACAACGCCCTCTACAATGCTCAGCAAGCCTTTGACGAGGCCTACTGGCAGCTCTTCTCCCTTGAGCACGAGTATTACGACTACCCTCTCACTACCTATCCTCGCCTAGATAGGCGTGTAGGCAGGGAGCTCCCTCAAGGCTTCGATATTGCCGAGGCAAAGCTCAAGCGAGCCATCCGTAGCCACAGCTTGCGAATGCTCCCCGTCGGAGCATCTACCCCTACCCCCTCTAGGCATAGAGAGTACAACCCCGTTATCCACCGAGCTTGGCTACTGCTTGGGCAAACTCAGCTATTCTCAGGCAAGTGTGAGGAGGCTCTAGAGACATTCGGCTATGTAGCTCGGCTATTTGATACAGAGCCCGCGACGAGCCGACAGGCGAAGCTCTGGCAGCTACGCGCTCTTGTCGCTCTCGGGCGCTCACAGCAGGCACAGGCGCGATACCAAGAGGTTGGTAACTACCCTAGCCCTAGCGACAAGAGTTATCCTCACCTCGGGCAGATCGCTCATGCCGAGTACCTACTGCTCGCAGGCGACACCACCAGGGCAATAGCAGAGCTAGAGGGTGCTCTTG
>JBGYQR010000021.1:0-7953 GCA_041839075.1 Porphyromonas sp. | reverse complement strand
ATTATCCTGAAGGTTAATCTCTTTATCCTAATGCATTTAAGAGAGAAGACAGGGCTATCAATCCCGCGCCTGCAGAAGAAGCTTAGCAGACACACTCCCAAACAAATCATTGCCCTAAAGCTTTAATGCGTCAGCCCTGCCCGTTTTCGTTAAATTCTCAAGGCACAAAGTTAATCCTTTTTTGTGAGCCTCCAGGTTTACAAGCGATTATGTTACAAGGCAGCCGGGGGGAGGGTGCAACAAAAATGGGGGGAAAAAGGTTACCGAGGTATATGAAACTCTCAGAACTCAAACCTGGTCAGCGTGCCGTCATCGTTCGCATCCACGGCACAGGACAATTTCGCAAGCGCATCCTCGAGATGGGGTTCTTGCAGGGCAAGGAAGTCCTCGCCGTGCAGGGCGCCCCTCTGATGGACCCCATGCATTACCGCATCCTAGGCTATGACGTCTCGCTACGTCTCGAGGATGCCGCCCTGATAGAGGTCTCTCTAGTACCCCCAGAGAAAAATATCGAAGATATCGCCGACGTCGAGGTAGAGGTGCCCGCAGAGCTCTCCGTGCACCCTACGCCTCGACGCGGACGTCCCGAACCCAAAAAACTCCGCGTCGCCCTGGTGGGCAATCCCAACTGCGGCAAGACGTCCCTCTTCAATCAAGCCAGTGGCGCCCACGAGCATGTGGGCAATTATAGCGGTGTTACCGTAGAGCGCAAGACGGGCTATATCAACTATGGCGACTACCGCATCGAGCTCATCGACCTACCTGGCGCCTATTCGCTCTCGCCTTACAGCCCCGAGGAGCAGTACATACGTGAGTACCTCACGGGGGCCGAGCGCCCCGACGTCGTGCTCAACGTCCTGGATACGACCAACCTCGAGCGCAACCTCTATCTGACGATACAGGTCAAGGAGCTGGGGCTACCGGTGGTGGCAGCGCTGAATATGTTTGATGAGTTTATGCAGCGCAAAGAGTGGTTTGACTACCCCAAGCTGGCACGGCTCATAGGCGTACCTATGGTGCCTACCATCTGTCGTACAGGGCTGGGCGTGCAGGCTCTGCTGGCACAGCTGGTTGAGGTCTGGGAGGGTATCCAGCAGGGGTTGCCCGAGATTGTCGATCCTGAGCAGGGGCGCATCCGTCCGCTGACGATCAACTATGGCGCCTCTATCGAGGAGAGCCTCCGAGCCCTAGAGGGTAAGCTACGTACCCACCTGCAGTTAGAGCCCTGGATGAATGCACGCTACCTCTCCATCAAGCTCCTCGAGCGCGACGCATCGGTGGAGCACCTTCTGATGGATCGCTATGCGCGCGGGGCGTTCGTCCTCTCAGCACGCGACTACGAACTGGGGCGCCTCGAGAGCGAGCAGGAGGGGCAGGACCTAGAGGCACGCATCACCGATGCCCGCTATGGCTATATCTCGGGGGCTCTGCGTGAGACCTACCGCCCTCACCTCAGGCAGGGGCGTACGCCGACCAACGTCATCGATCATTATGTAACGCATCGCTGGCTAGGGTTCCCTATTTTCTTGGGGCTAATGCTGTTGATGTTTACCGCCACCTTCAACCTCGGCAGTTATCCCATGGACTGGATCGAGGCCGGTGTGGCCTGGCTGGGCGACCTGGTGGCTAGTTCGCTCGGCGAGGGGCCTCTTCGAGACCTTCTGGTCGATGGCATCATCGGCGGGGTGGGAGGCGTCATCGTTTTCTTGCCCAACATCCTGATCCTCTACCTCTTCATCGCCCTCTTTGAGGACAGTGGCTATATGGCTCGGGCGGCCTTCATCATGGACAAACTCATGCACCGCATGGGGCTGCACGGCAAGAGCTTCATCCCCCTGATTATGGGCTTTGGTTGCAACGTGCCCGCCGTCATGGCCACGCGTACCATCGAGAGCCGCAAGAGCCGTTTGATTACGATGCTGGTACTGCCCTTTATGAGTTGCTCGGCGCGTCTGCCGGTGTACCTCCTGTTGGCTGGGGCGCTCTTCCCTGGGTCGGCAGCCCTGGTACTCTTTGGGCTCTATCTGGCGGGTATTGCCATCGCTATCCTGAGCGCTCGGGTCTTGCGCGGGACATATTTCAAGGGCGAGGATATTCCCTTTGTCATGGAGCTACCGCCCTATCGTATGCCAACGATGCGTTCGGTGCTTCGCCATATGTGGACCAAGGCTCAGCAGTACCTACGTAAGATGGGGAGCATCATCCTGCTGGCTTCGGTGGCCGTGTGGTTCCTGGGATACTTCCCCCGCCAAACCAAGATGGAGGAGAGCGTCCAGACGCAGATAGAGGTGCTCGAGGCGGATCCCCTGCTCTCGGCCGAAGAGCGCTCGGCACGTACGGCAGAGCTAGAGGCCAACCTCTTGCAGTACCATCAGGAGAATAGCTATATCGGGCGCCTGGGCAAAGCGGTGGAACCGATTATTGCGCCCCTGGGCTTCGACTGGAAGATGGGCGTTAGCCTCCTGTCGGGTCTCTCGGCCAAGGAGATTGTCGTCTCGACCCTCGGGGTGATCTACACGGGCAATCCCGACGATGGCGACGAGGCTACCCAGGTACTCTCCGAGCGAATCGTCTCTGAGCGTCGCGCCGATGGTTCGCCGAGCTTCACTCCCTTGGTGGCACTGGGCTTTATGCTCTTTGTGTTGATATACTTCCCTTGTGTGGCGACCGTCATCGCCATCGGGCGCGAGTCGGGCTCGTGGGGCTGGGCTGCTTTTTCGGTGGTGTATTCGATCGTGCTGGCCTGGGTCGTGGCCTTTGCTACCTATCAGATTGGTTCCCTTGTGATATAATCTTGGCGTGTATGTTTCAGACTATTGCTGTTGCCCTCGTGGGGGCTGCTACCCTGGGCATTATTGCCTATCGGCTCTACCGCCTTTTTGTCCCTAAAGCTGGCACGAGGGGCGGGTGTGGCTCGTCCTGCGACGGCTGTAAGCTCTCCAGGCGCTAGCCTGCGTGGCCTTCGCTGGCTCTCTGGAGACCCTGGCTAGAAGTGCCCCGATTGGGGACTAAAGATCATCTGCAAAGCTCGACAGCCCCGCCCCTCTCTTAGGGGGCGGGGCTGTCGAGCTTTGTGTCCTGTGTCTGTGGAGAGGGGGGCTAAGGTTGGATCTCCTAAGGGCGTTAGGTTAGAGCGCCTCGGGGCTCTAAGGCGGAGCCCTCGGACGCTCTAACCTAAAGCCCTTAGGGGCTCTAACCTAGCCTCCCAAGACAATCAACTTAAAATCCTGACTGCACTTGACTCCAGAGCGTTGCTCCACCCCTACAAGAGGTCTAGACAGATGCCCGCGGAGGGAGAGACAGCTCTTGTCTCTCCCTCCGCGGGCGATGAGGTACTTCGGGCAAATAGCCCCGAGGGCTTAGGCGCTGAGGATCGGGCCGAGGGTCTCGACGATGCGACGAGCGGTAGCTCCCTTGTTCATCGTATAGATGTGGATATTGCGTACGCCATTGGCAATCAGGTCGGTAATCTGCTGGCAGGTGTAGTTGATCATCGCCGTCTCGAATGCCTCGGGGTGGTACTTGAAGCGGTCTGCAATAGCGATGAATGGCGCAGGGAAATTACCCCCCGAGAGGCGACTAATCTTCTTGATCTGCCCATACGTAGCAATAGGCATAATGCCCGCCACCACAGGGATATGCACCCCAGCATCGCGCAGGCGGTACATGAAGTTGTAGAAAATGTTGTTGTCAAAAAACATCTGCGAGGTCAAGAAGTCCGCCCCCATATCCTGCTTGAGCTTGAGGTACAGCAGGTCGTCGCGCTTGTCTTCGCTCTCGACATGCCCCTCGGGGTAGCAGGCCGCCCCGACGCAAAAATCCCCTTCCTTTTTGATGAAGTGGATGAGGTCGCTGGCATGAGCAAAGTCCCACTTGCGTAGCTCGGGCGTAGCCAGGTGAGCATCCCCCCGCAGGGCGAGGATATTCTCAATGTTGTGCCCCTTGAGCTGGGCGAGTACCTCCCGAGCCTCTACCCGAGAGAGCGAGGCACCCGTCATATGCGCTAGAGCTGGCAGGCCAAGCTGGTTCTTGACATACGAGGCCACCTGCACCGTATGATGCGTGGCGCCACCCGAGGCGCCATAGGTAATCGAGCAAAAAGCTGGCGATAGCTGAGCCACCTCGTGAGTGGCCTGCATCACCGAGTCAAAGGGAGCATCGAGCTTGGGAGGGAAAAATTCATACGACACATGTATGCCGGGGCTATTGATAATATCGACAATCTTCATACCTATACAGAGGGGGGGATAGAGCGGGGACGTTCGTTGCTACAAAGGGGGAGGGGCTAAGAGAAATGCCAAGAGCGCCCCCGCCCTCGTCTCTAGCCGAAGCGTAGTTTCCAGGAAGACGAGGACGGGGGAGCCCAAGGGGCGGGAGGGGGCTCCTAGATCCTATCTAGGGCTTGGCTGAGGTCGGCCTTGAGGTCTTCGATATGCTCGATGCCGATAGACAGACGCACCGTGCCAGCATGGATGCCCTGCTCTTGGAGCTCCGAGGCCGAGAGCTGCGAATGCGTTGTCGTAGCGGGGTGTATCACCAGGCTCTTGGCATCGGCAACGTTGGCCAAGAGGGAGAATATCTCGAGGCTGTCGATGAAGCGGTGTGCCTCCTCGGTACCCCCCTCCAATTCGATGGTGAAGATAGAGCCTGCCCCGAGCGGGAAGTAGCGCTTGTAGAGCTCATGGTCGGGGTGGCTGGGGAGCGCGGGGTGATTGACACGCTTGACCTTAGGGTGCGCCGAGAGCCACTCTACCAGCGAGAGGGCGTTGCTCACATGGCGCTCGACACGTAGCGAGAGCGTCTCAAGGCCCTGCAAGAGTAGCCACGAGTTGAAGGGGCTGATGGCCGCCCCCGTATCTCTCAGGAGCACCGTACGGATGCGGATGATGTACGAGAGCTTGTCCACCACGTCCACAAGCCTAATGCCGTGGTAGCCAGGCTCGGGCTCGGTGAACTGGGGGAACTTGTCCGAAGCCTTCCAGTCAAACCGCCCAGCATCCACTATGACGCCCCCGAGGGTCGTACCATGCCCACCGATAAACTTGGTCGCCGAGTGCACCACAATATCTGCCCCGTGCTCGATAGGGCGTATGAGGTAGGGCGTGCCAAAGGTGTTGTCGATAATCAGAGGCAAGCCATGGCGGTGGGCAATCTCAGCCACGGCCTCGATGTCGGTGACGTTGCTGTTGGGGTTGCCGAGGGTCTCGATGAATATCGCCTTGGTATTGGGCTGGATAGCCTGCTCGAAGTTGCGCACGTCCGAGGGGTCTACAAACGTCGTCGTAACGCCCGAGAGGGGGAGGGTATGCGCCAGCAGGTTGTACGTGCCTCCGTAGATCGTCTTGGCCGATACGAGGTGGTCGCCCTGGCGGGTAATGTTTTGCAGGGCGTAGGTGATGGCAGCCGCTCCCGAGGCCAGCGCCAGGGCTGCTACACCGCCCTCTAGGGCTGCCATGCGTGCCTCAAAGACGCTTTGGGTGGGGTTCATCAGGCGCCCGTATATATTGCCGGGCTCGGAGAGGTTGAAGCGCCCCGTGGCCTGCGCCGAGTCGCGAAAGACGTACGAGGTCGTCTGATAGATGGGCACAGCGCGGGCGTCGGTAGCGGGGTCGGCCTGCTCTTGTCCGACGTGTAGCTGGAGGGTCTCGAAGCGAAGTTTTTTGGATGTATCTGCCATATTGTTATTTTCTACTTTGTCTTAATGAAAAACCCATTTAATCCTTATTGTCCGCACAAAGATATAAATAATATCATATTGCAACGACCAAAACAACAAAACATACCAAACAGAGCATCACGGGCATGAGGGTAAGGCCGAAAGAGTGTTTATAATAATAATAATAGTACCTTCGCTACGTGAAAGCTCGATTGTTTGATATAAGCAGTTGGACAGAAGATCCCGGCAAACATACCGAGGGGACACGAGACAAACGCATTCTCATCTCCCCTGGGGACGAGGTTGTGCATTACTTCAAAACTTCGATAAAGAAGGAGAACCTCGACTACAAAATGGAGTTCTGGTCAGAGGTAATCGCCAGCTATGTAGGGCGTTGGTTGGGGTTTGACATGGCCGAGTACGATGTCGCTATTCTCAACAAAGAGGGCGAAACCCTTGTCGGCTGTCTGTCTCCATCGATATACGATCAAGAAAAGGAAGATATGCTATCGGGCTATAACCTGATTGTTGCTTATGACGAAACATTCAAAAGCCATTACAAACAGAGAGGCAACCATAGTCTGGAGCTAATCGCAAAAACCCTCAAGCACCACAAGATCGAGCACCTCTTGGAGGGCATCCTTGCCTGCTGGCTATTTGACTTCATCATCGGCAACGGCGATAGACATTCTGAGAATTGGGCTATCGTATTCCACAAGAAAGTAACAGATATGGAGCAGAACTTAAAGTCTCTCAAAATCAGGGTACAACAACTCGGAGAGACTCCCAAGACTCAACCTTTTCTCGATCAGCTTATTCGGATCGAGGCCCAAGCCAAGAGTCTATATCGCTTAGGGAAAATCTACGATAGCGGGAGTAGCCTCGGGCGTGAGCTTACCGACGAGAAGGTCAAGCAAATGCTACAAGACGAGACCATGCTCACAGCCTACCTCAATAGAGCCAGGGGGGATATAAGCGTTAGGCATTTACAGCCTCGTAAGTCCCTCGAGGATTTGGAATTCCTTCTCCAAGACCATGCTCCTCAGCTAAAAATGCGTCTCTCAGAGCTTCGACGACGCTTAAAAAAGAGTGACGAGCTTCGAGATGTGATCCTCAAAATAGACGAGGACATAAGCATGAATATCCCTCAAGAGTACAGACTTTCTCAAGAGCGTAAAGAGCTTATATTCCGCTTGATACACGAACGAACAATACGATTATACTCCAGCTATGATATACCCATTTGACAAACTGCTACTCACCTGGAGAAAGGGTGCTGGGCATAGGCGCAGAGTTGTCGGTGAGCTAAGTCTTAGCTCCGACAATACCCCGACCTTTACCTACCTCGATGAGAAGAACCTACAGGTAGCCAGAGAGGAGGGCTTCGGAGATTACCCAGGCCTGCCATACAAGCAATCGATCAACCAAGAGGTTGCCCTTGACTTATTCTATCGCAGACTTATCAACACCGAGCGAAATGATGCCCACCGGCTTTTGAACTTCCTCTGCGTCGATACAAACCGCATAGAGGATAAGCTCTATCTATTGGGAATTACCACGGGACAGTCTGCCACCGACCACTTTGAGTTTCTCCCAATACTCAAGCCTACCGAGCAGGCCTACGACTTCGTTACGGAGGTCGCAGGGCTGACGCACTACAACTTTGATTTAGAGACGATACAAGAGGGAGACATATTACCCTTTCGATTAGAGCCAGACAATGAGCAAGACCCCAAAGCCGTAGCTATTACAAGCCATAGAGGAGAGGTCATAGGCTATATTAAGCGTGGGATCAATGAGATTTTTCACGCACAAGCTCGCGTTGTCCCTTATGTTCATCGTATTCTCCAGGGGAAATATCCCAGCCTATTCTTACGCCTGCACATAGAGGCAGAGACTAAGTAGTCAGCCCCACTTACTTCATTTCCACGAATATCCCCTCCTAAACTCAAGGAGGGGTATTCTCTATCCCCCCCTTATACCAAGAGAGTAGACCGCAAGCGTAGCATCATCGCCGCAGGCTCCGTCGTCGTGCATGATATCCCCGACGACTGCATGGCCGCAGGCAACCCTGCTATCATCAAGAAACGACTGGTGTAAATCGATGCCCCAAAGGGGCTAAGTATAACCTCCCAAGAGGACTAAGGTAAACCTCCCCAGGGCTTTAAGGTAAAGCTCTGGGGAGGTTGTACTTAAAGCCCTTTCGCCACCATAAATCAAGGGAGAGAGCGGCCTCCTACAGGGACTCTTGGGAGCCAAGAGACAGAGCTTCTGGTGGGGTAGCGTTATATCTTTTT
>JBGYQR010000020.1:0-2977 GCA_041839075.1 Porphyromonas sp. | reverse complement strand
CGCTCGCGGGCGACGAGGGCTCTGCTGGCTAGGCCGAGACGCTCGCGCAGGCGCTCTTGTCGCTGGTGAGCTTCGCCCAGGCGTCCGCTGACTAGACGGGGTAGGCGTAGGGCGATGTTGTCGAGCGTGCGGTGGCGCTCGACTGAGAGGCGCGAGAGCGTCTGTGAGAGGGTGGTGGAGAGGCGCTCGATGCCCGAGAGCTCCTCTAGCTGGCGGTGGATGAGGTATTCGGCGACGGCGGTGGGCGTCTTGAGGCTGGTGTGCGCCACGAGGTCAAGTACGCTCTCGTCCCGTTCGTGCCCGATGCCACAGAGGATGGGTAGGGGGTATTGGGTGCAGTAGTAGCAGAGGGCGTAGTCGTCAAACGCCCGAAGTTCGCTCACGGCTCCTCCGCCTCGTATGATGACGACAGCATCAAAGGCCTCCCGATGTTGCCTCACCCGCTCCAGGGCAGAGATGATACTCCTAGGAGACCCCTCGCCCTGCATCTGTGCCGAGAAGAGGCAGGGGTAAAATTGTAGCTGGTATCTATTGCCTCTGAGCTGATGTACGAAGTCCCCCAGCCCTGCGGCAGTACTCGATGAGACGATCGCTAGGCGCTGGAGCGAGCGAGGTAGCGTAAGGCGGCGGTTCAGGTCGATGACCTCCTCGCGTTTGAGGCGCTCGATGGTCTGCAGGCGCACTCTGGCTAGCTCCCCGAGGCTATAACTGGGGTCTAGGTCGATGATGCTCAGGGCTAGGCCGTACTGCTCGTGAAAGGAGACCTGCACCAAGGCCAAGATACCCATCCCCGAGCTAAGACTGCTCAGTCCTGCGTCCTTGAGCTTGCGGTCGATAGCGTTGTAGACATGGCTCCAGATTGTGGCGCGTACCTTGGCCTCGATGCCTCCCGATGGCGATTTGTCTAGGAGCTCCAGGTAGCAATGCCCTCCACCGCCACTACGGCGCACATCGCTCGTCTCGGCGCGCACCCAGTAGCGCCCCTGGAAGTTCACCTCCAGGCAGGTGCGCACAGAGCGCAGGAGGTCGGTGAGGCTGTAACTATTCATCGGCAGGTTGCGTCGGGTGGGGGCTAGCGCTTGCTGATGGTGATCTGTGGGTAGGGGAAGTTGATGCCCTCTCTAGCGAAGGCGTCAAAGACGCGCTGATTGTAGCTCCAGTAGACCTCCCAGTATTCTGAGCGGAGCATCCAGGCGCGCACGATGAGATTGACAGAGCTCTCCCCGAAGCTGTGCAACTCGACCACGATGGGCGGGTCGCTGTGGATGCGTTCGTCGCTCTCCAGCAGGTCGCGTAGGATGGCCTTGGCTGCATGTGGATCGCTCTCGTAGTCGATGCCGATGATCCATTCGGCTCGGCGGGTCATGGACGAGGAGATGTTGCCGATGACGCCACTGCTTAGGATGCCGTTGGGGATATAGATAATCTGATTGTCTACCGTGCTGATACGCGTGTGGAAGAGGCTAACGGCCTCTACCGTCCCCGTCTCGCCTTGGGCTTCGATGAAGTCGCCTATTCTGAATGGCTTAGTTATCAAGATGATGACTCCTCCGGCAAAGTTTTGTAGCTGTCCGCTGAGTGCCATACCAATGGCCAGACCCATTGAGGCCAGGATGGCCGCAAACGAAACGCTCTGTACGCCCAGGGTCGAGGCGATCGAGATGGCCAGCACGACGTACAAGAGGGCTGTGAAGAGCGAGTTAAATAGGCTAACGGCCAGCCCCTCGAGCTTGCGCCGCTCCATCATACGACGCGTCAGACGCAAGATGTAGCGGATGACTAGGCGCCCGACGAAAAAGAGTACCAGCGCCAAGATAACGCGGATACCGAGATTGATACCGCCCTCCATCCAGCTGTGCGCCAGCTCGGCAAAGTCAATCTCTCGGCGCGTGATCGGAGCCGTCAGCCCCTCGATGACGGAGGCGGCTTGCTCTTCGGAGGGCGCCGTTGGGGTACTGGCCTTAGCTATCCAATTGAGTTGCATACAATTATTCTTTACTTTTGAAGTTCTTATGATAAGTGCTGTGCCCATCCCTCTGTGCTAGGGGGCTTTGGGGGCGTGGCCTTATACAAGTTTTATGAATACGAAGGTAACAAATCGGGCTCAATCGCCCCTCTCTCTTCTGCGCTTTCGGGGCGCCCTCTCGTGGCGTGCCTGGCTGGTGGTATGTCTGCTGGGTCTCTCTCATAGTCTAGGCGCCCAGGAGGCTACCGATAGCCTCTCGCGGGAGCAGACGCTCTATGTCGCGCAGATCGACTCGAGCTTCCTGGCGCTCTCGCGTCAAGACCTCTCGGGGGCTGAGGCACACTTTCGCCAGGCTATGCGCATTCTCCCGAGCCATCCGCTCAACGTTTACCTGCTCAACAATATTGGGGGCATTCAGCAGATGCAAGGGCGTATCGACGAGGCCATTCTCTCATATAGCGCAGCCTTGGAGCGAATGCCCGAGGAGCAGGTTACGCGCTTCAATCGTGCCCGCCTGTATGCCTTGCAGGGTAAGCATCAGGCGGCCAGCTCCGACTACTCCATCCTGGTGGCGCAGTCCCCGGGGAGCGAACTCTACCTCTACCAGCGCGCCATGTCCTATATGCTGGAGGGGAAGTATGACCTAGCAGACCTGGATCTAAGGGCGATCATCGATGCCAACGGGCAGAGCCTCAAGGCGCGCCTGGGCTACGCATTGCTCGAGACCATGCGGGGCAACTATGATGCAGCTGAGCGCCTCTACGACTATCTAGTGAGCAAACTAGCACGCTCGGCCGAAGTCTACGAGGGGCGTGCACGGCTGTACCTGGCCAGGGGCATGAGGGGCTATGCTCAGAGAGATGTGGACAAGGCTTTCGACCTGTCGGGGGCCAACAAGTCCGCGACCCTCTATCGCCTACGTGCCGAGCTCTCGAGGCTCTCGGGCGACAAGGCCTCTGCTGAGAAGGACGAAGCTACGGCCCGCAGTATCGAGAGTCGCCTCGACCCCAT
>JBGYQR010000019.1:0-2555 GCA_041839075.1 Porphyromonas sp. | reverse complement strand
TCATAGTCAAAGTTTGTATTTCGTATATATCCTGTACTCCAGTGCCTAGCGTGCTCTCTGACATTGCTCACCGAGGGGGCTATCCCCTAGAGAGCTAACGAGTAGAGCACCTCCTAGGCTCGCGCCACACTAGTCGATAAGGAAGCGCCTGGTCAGCCCCTCAAACGCATCGATACGTCTATCGCGGAAAAATGGCCACCAGCGACGTACTCGCTCACTGCGCACTAGATCGACCTCGACGACAGCTGTCGCCTCCTCTTGTCCTAGCTCGCAGAGCAACTCGCCCTGGGCTCCTGCCACAAAGCTACGCCCCCAAAAACGAATACCATTAGTCTGCCTACTAGGGTCTACCTCTACCCCCACCCGATTGACCGTAACCACAGGCAAGCCATTAGCCACAGCATGCCCACGTTGCACGATCTGCCAAGCATCGCTTTGCCTAGTCTGCTCCTCGGGAATATCGCTACTCTCCCAACCGATAGCCGTGGGATAGATGAGTATCTCAGCACCCCTCATGGCCATAAGGCGAGCGGCCTCTGGGTACCACTGATCCCAGCAGACCAATACGCCGAGACGCCCCACCGAGGTATCGATAGGCTCAAAGCCTAGATCCCCAGGCGTGAAGTAAAACTTCTCATAATACGCTGGATCATCGGGGATATGCATCTTGCGATACTTACCTGCCATAGATCCATCGCGCTCGAGCACCACGGCTGTATTGTGGTAGAGCCCCGCAGCTCTGCGCTCAAAGAGCGAGAGTACGATGACGACGCCCAGCTCTCTAGCTAGTGCCCCGTAGTACTCTGTACTGGGCCCTGGGATAGGTTCTGCTTGATCAAAGACACCGACATCTTCGGTCTGACAGAAGTATAAGCCATTGTGCAACTCCTGCAAAACGATCAGCTCTGCACCCTCTTGAGCAACCTGGCGGATGCGCTCAGACAGACGAGCCTTGTTGTATACCTGGTCGGCCGTATTGGCCTGTTGAATAATCCCTATTTTCATTGTTGCCATTTGTTTTTGTTGATGAAGCCTCGAGGTATCTGCATCGTCGCGCAGTGCAGGCTACCATGCTGGCGAATGAGACTGCGACAGTCTACCCCCACGATCTCTCTATCGGGTAGAGCTTGCCCGAGACGCTCCAGCACGATCTGATCGCTCTCTTGAGCATAGGTAGGCACGATGAGAGCGCCATTGACGAAAAGGAAGTTGGCATACGTCGCTGGCAGTCTGTGCCCATCAGCTTCGTAGATAGGCTTGGGTAGAGGCAGGGGGATGAGCTTGTAGGGCTTGCCCTCAGTCGTGCGCAAGGCTGTCAGCTCCTCCTGCATACGCTTGAGGGAATGGTAATGCTCATCGCTAGGGTCATCACAGCTCACATAGGCGATTGCCTCTCTTGAGATGAAGCGCGCCAGCGTGTCAATATGCCCATCGGTATCATCGCCCTCCAGCTCTCCGTTCTCTAGGAGGATGAGGCGGTCTGCACCAAGCACCTCGATGAGGAGGTTGCGTAGCTCCTCTTCGTCAAAGCCCGGATTGCGGTTGGGCTCGTAGACACAGCCGTAGGTCGAGAGGATCGTCCCCTGCCCATCACTCTCTACTCCTCCTCCCTCTAGCGTCAGCATCAGGCGGTTCATCACCTGTACATCGGCATTGAAGGCTCGGCTTAGGTACAGACAGCGCGTCATCAGGTTATCCTTACCTGCGGCAAACTTCATCCCCCAGCCGTTGAAGGTAAAGTCGGCAATAGCCTTGATCTCATCCTCCTCACTGGTGATGCGAAAGGCCAACGGGCCATAGTCGCGCACCCAGGTATCGTTGCTCTCCATCTCCATGATGTAGAGCTGGTGGGCGTAAGTCTCCCCTCCGAGGAGCTCCTCTACACGCTCGGGGTGCGGTGTCAGCACCAGCAGATCTTCGTAGCGCAAGATAGCGCGAGCCATCTCTGTGTAGCACGCCTCCACCTCGGGGAGCATATGCGCCCAGTCGGTATCCTCGTGTGGCCAAGTGATGAGCACCAGGTCTTGCTCCTCCCACTCGGGTATCATTGTTAGCTTGGGTAGTTCCATATATATAATGTTTTGTCTCTGACTTTGTGCCTGCAAAGATAGTCAAGCCCCCTCGTATATCGTCATCAAAGTGATGCTAGAGGGCACCCTCCTAGAGATGGCTCCAGCCCGCTCTACACCCCAGGCGTCGGGGGAAATAGCCCAGCGGGCAAGAGCACGAGTGGACACAGAGACAAAACAAAACGATAGCCGTCCAGGTTCTAGCTGAGTAAAGTTCACAATATCAACAACAAAACAATGAATGCAAAACTAATCCGCCTACTAGAGACCTTCGCCAGCCTAAAGGGCTTGGGCTACAAGCTCATCCGTCTAGCCATCCTCGTTATATTCGTGTGGATCGGAGGGCTAAAATTCGCCAACTACGAAGCCAATGGCATCGTACACTTTGTGGCCAACAGCCCACTGATGAGCTTCTTTATGAAGAATGCCTCAAACGAGGTCACGACCGAAGACGGGCGCACCGTCAAGGAGTACACGCTCAATCGT
>JBGYQR010000018.1:0-5791 GCA_041839075.1 Porphyromonas sp. | reverse complement strand
GAGGTTGCGACCACGAGGTGTCTCGTTGTCGGTCATGCGGTACATGTAGTCCACGTTGTAGGCATCGAGGTAGTTGGCCTTGAGCCATTTGTCGAAGGGAGTCTTCTCTACCGTCGAGGGTTTGATGACCGTCTTGCTGGGGTCTACATCGTCGCTCTTGCTACAACTGGCGCTCAGCACAAGGCCAGCCAGGAGAAGCATATATCGGATGGTACGTTTCATTGTCTTGTTGGTCCAAATAGTCATACATAAGATTAGCGGGGGTTGGGCTGTAGGCCTGCCGACACATTAGCCTCAGGGATCTGCATGGCCTTGCGTAGGTCGTCCTTGCCCAGCTCGATAACGCCCTCGTCGGGGATATTGTGCTTGATGGCTATGCGGTAGCGCTTGATGTCGTCCCAGCGAGCCCCTTCCCAAAGGGTCTCGATACGTCTGGCGTGCAGGACGGCCTGGGCGATGTTGTACTGCATCCCTTTCTCAAGGCCAAAGTGGGGATCCAGTGGCTTGCAGATACCCTCGAGCATCGTGCGGTACCGATCCACCAGGTCGGGCGTGAGCGACTCGTAGCCGTCGGGGATATTGTAAAACTGGGAGATCTGCTCTGCCGAGGCCGAGCTAGCCCCCTTGGAGACGTAGTACATCGAGAGGTCTGCGGCAGCTTCGTCGTAGAGCTTGAGCATGTTGTTGGCCTCGGCACGTACCAGCAGCGCCTTGTCGGTGGTGAAGACCATCGCTATGGTGCGGGGGACACCGATGCCCGAGCGCTTGTCGGTTACCTGCCAGCCCTCCTCGTACTTGTAGATGAAGCGCTGGTTCGCGGGGTTGGCCGTCCAGTTGCGCACCAGCGGGGTGAAGTCCGAGAGGGCTCCTCCTGGGAAAGCGCTATGAAACGTCTCCTTGGCGATGCGGGCAGAGTGTCCGAAGCGGAGCTCCTTGTACCGACGGGCATAGAGGCTCGTATTGTTTTGGAGCATGAGGTTGGCGCGCTCGCTCACCGAAGCAAAGGCGAGCGTCACCTCCCTACCCGTATTGAAGACAGCATAGGGCTTGAGGTTGCGTAGCCCTAGAGCGGGGTTGTCGCCCAGAGCTGCCGTAGCGTACTTCTTGGCCTCGGCCCATTGCTCGTAGTAGAGGTAAAACTGGGCGGCAAAGGCAGCGGCAGCTCTGCTGTTGAAGTGGTACTTGATAGCCCCGGGCTTGTAGATCGCATCGTTGATCAGAGGCAGAGCCGCCTGGATGTCTCGGGCGATCAGCTCATAGGTCTCCTTGACCGTACGGCGGGGGTATAGCACCCCGATCTTCGTCTCGGGCTCCGTCACGTAGGGCACACCCAGGTCGGTGGCGCTGGTCTTGCTGTTGTAGGCCTGAGCAAAGTAATTGACCAGGTTGAAGTGGCACCAGGCGCGCACCATCAGGGCTTCGCCACGTATGGCGTCGCTCTCGGCGCTGGCGGGGAGCCGATCTAGGGCGGCTAGAGCCTGGTTGGCAGTGGCTATACCGCGGGTATAGTTCCAGTCCCACATCCATTTGGACGAGTCGTGGACGGTGCCTGTGAGGTCTAGCCAGCGGTAGCTCTCTCTATCGATGAGATCGCCCTCACCAAACTGGCGTCCGTTGTCGTCGATATTGTCGGTGCGAGACTCTAGCATACCCATCGGATGTACCTCGGGGTAGGCCGATACCATGAGGCCTCTGACTTTCTCGGTGTCGCTGAGCTCCATGCGCTTGTCGGGCATCGTGTCGAGGAAGTCGTTGCATCCACCGAGAGCGAGGGTGCTGGCGAGCAAGCCGACCAGTATATTCTTAGTATTCATTGTCGTCATTGGAGTATTGAGTGATAAGACTTAGAAGCCAATGCGGAGCGTAGCCGTGATCTGCTTGGGCACAGGAGCGGACACACCACCCGAGCGGAAAAACTCTGGGTCTTGCCCATTGAGCTTAGAGTCAGCATACAGCAACATCAGGTTGGTTGCTTGTAGCTTGAGCGAAGCACTCTTGATGAGCTTGCCTTGCAACAGCTTGCTGGGCAGGGTGTAGGTCAGAGAGACCTCCTTGAGGCGTACGAAGTCCCCACTGGCCACACGCTCGGTCGAGTAGTTGTAGGCGTTGTAGCCCATGCCGATGCTCCCTATGCGGTTGTGGTCCATCGTAGAGGGCAGCACGGGGATATTCGTAACGCGCTCGTTGCCCACTACCGCCCAGCGGTTTTTGAAGTCGTGAGGCGTAGCCGTCAGGTCGTTGTAGGCTGCCGAGAAGACGGGGTCTAGGCGGATCTTGTTGCCTCCCGAGTAGGTCACGAAGACGTTGAGCTTGAAGTCTCCCAGCGTCACGATATTGCCCAGGCTACCCGTGTAGATAGGATCCGTGGGACCCTCGTAGACGAGGAAGTCCAGGTCATGTATCTGGCGGAGGTTGATACTGCTGTAATTGTTGCGATTGACCGTCTGCCCATTGATGCTATACGTGGGGAACCCTTCGTCGTCGAGACCCGTGAAGGGTATCGAGAAGAGGGCGCGCACAGGATAGCCCACACGAGCAAAGCCCGAGCCCGAGATGAACGACCACATGTAGTCGTTGGAGCGTAGCTGGGTAACCTCATTCTTGGCATAGCCGAAGATGAAGTCGGTCGTCCAAGAGAAGTTTTTGCTCTGGATATTTTTCGTCGAGATAGAGAGCTCGAAGCCGTGGCTCTTCATCTTAGCCGAGTTGCCAAAGCGGTCTCCCGATGGCGTGAGGATAGAGCCCATGAGGTCGTAGTTGCGACGCGTGTAGGCATCGGCCGTGATGTTGAGGCGGTTGTTCAATAGCCCCAGGTCTACGCCGACGTTAAACTCGTTTTTCTTCTCATAGGTCAGCTCGCTATTCTCGAAGCTACTGATCGTATTACCCGACTCGCTAGCCCCCGTCTC
This sequence comes from Porphyromonas sp., assembly GCA_041839075.1. Taxonomy (GTDB): domain Bacteria; phylum Bacteroidota; class Bacteroidia; order Bacteroidales; family Porphyromonadaceae; genus Porphyromonas. Next base: position 2,882 of record JBGYQR010000018.1, on the reverse strand, counting down.
GAGGCGCCAGGGCGTGGTGCTACGGATGACCACCAGCGAGTTGCTCGCGGGGCCGGCATCGGCCGTCAGCGAGTAGGAGGCCTTGAGGGTGAGGTGGTTGATGAGCTGTTGCTTCTTGAACCACTCCTCCTCGTGCATATTCCACGCCGTGGCGATATTCCAGGTAGGTAGCCAGCGCGCCTTGCGTGAGCGTCCTAGGCGGTTAGAGCCCTCGTAGCGCATCGTTCCCGTTAGGGTGTACTTCCCCTGGTAGGAGTAGGTGGCCGTACCGAAGAGGGCGTGGGTGCGCACGAACGTGTTGTAGAGGTAGTAGTACTGAGCGTTTTGCTCGCGCATTTGCTTGAAGGCATTGTAGTCCCAGAAGGGCACTTCGCCTCCCTCGTACTGCATCCCCCAGCCGTCAAAGGCAGAGCTCGAGCGGTCTTGGGAGTTGAACTCTATACCCGCATAGCTATTGATGATATGCCTATCCGCTATCTCGGTGTTGTAGGTCGCCGAGGCGCGGAAGTCGTAGCTCAGCATCTTGTAGCGGTTGGTGTAGTAGAATCCCCCCGCAGGCAGTACGCTGAATGGTAAGCTGTTGGGCTTGTCTGGATCGCGGTACAGCCAGCCGTTGGCGTCTATCATCGTGGCATCGTCCATAGCGCGGTAGGCCAGAGCCATATTGGAGCGCTCGGTAACCTTGTGCTCGGTGAAGGTGCCAGAGTATTTGACCGAGCCCAGCGCCGAGAGCGACAGGCCACGGATGGGGCGCCACTTGAGCTCGCTTTGGAGCTTGACGTCAAAGACGTCCAGGTCGATATAGTTGTTGTCCAGCTCGTTGAGGATATTGAAGGGGGCATAGTTGCGCTGGTAGTACTCGCTGGGGTCTAGCGTACGGCTAGAGTTGATGGCGTAGGAGTAGGGGTTGATGTCAAACCCACGCGATACGGTGCCGTGGATAGCATCGTTGTTGGAGGCTATGGAGCCTGGCGCACGCTGCTGGCGGTACGAGAGCCCCCCGATGGTAGTCAGAGAGAGCTTGGGCGTAATGTTGTAGGTGTTGTTGAAGTTACCCGTATAGCGATTGACTTCGCTAGCCTTGGTCCACCCTGGATCTATCATGGCCGACACAGAGACGTAGGTCTGAGACTTGTCGGTACCTGTCGTCATGCTGATGGCGTGGTTTTGCATCAGAGCTGGGCTAAAGAGCTCGGCAAACCAGTCCGTATTGCGTAGCTCGGCATGGCGCAGATAGGCGGCTTGGTCCTCGGGCGTGTTGCCGAGCATGAACTGCCGCTTCACTGGGTCGTAGGTATTCATCAGCTGATACATCTTACCAAACACCCCAAACGAAGAGCGGCGCATCGTGCCTGAGAACGGCAGCCAGCCCTTGTTTTGCATGTCCATGTAGAAGTCCATCTGATCCTGCGAGTTCATAATGTTAAACTCCTTGTACGAGGGTACTAGGCGTGAGGTAAACTCGCCCGTGTAGGAGAATGAGCTCGAGCCCGAGCGCCCCTTCTTGGTCGTGATGACGATCACCCCGGCCATAGCCTTGGCACCATAGATAGAGGTTGCCGAGCCGTCTTTGAGGATCTGGAAGCTCTCGATGTCGTCGGCATTGAGCCCAGCGATAGCCGAGCTAATCAGCGTCGTGGCATCGCCCGAGCTCAGCGCGTCAGCACCGACCTCTACGACGTCCTCCTGGATCACCCCATCGACGACCCACAGGGGCTTACTAGAGCCGTGGATAGAGGTGGCACCACGTACGCGTATCTTGGGCGCTGTACCAAACGTACCCGATACGTTCTGTACCGATACCCCGGCCGAGCGCCCCTCGAGGCCACGACTAACGTCGGGGACACCATCTAGCTTGATCTTGTCGGCCGCGAGCTTGTCGCTAGCTCCGGTAAACAGGCGCTTGTCGGTGGCCACCATACCGGTCACCACGACCTCGGCAAGCGTCTGGCTATCGGGCTCCATACGGACGAGCATCCCGTCCTTGGCGACGATAGATAGATTTTTGTAACCGATGAAGGTGATCAAGAGCTTCGTCTTGCCCGCGGGCATCGTAACGCTAAACTTACCGTCTAGGTCGGTCGTCGTACCCTGGGTCGTGCCCTCGATACGTACAGACGCTCCCACAAGCGGTTCGCCTGTCTCATCGACTACTGTTCCCTTGAGCGCCTTGCCTGGCGTCTGCGCCAGAGCCAAGGGCAAGCAGAGCACGAGCATGACCAGCGCCATACTCCACCTGCGTAGCCTATGGCTCAAGGCCAAAGAGATAGAAATCTTCATAAAGTGGAAGTGTTAAATGAAACTATGATAAAATAATTGGTAACGGAGTAATACACGCTAGCCCCCTGAGGAGAAGGAGCCTCAGCGCTTGCTTATTCCCCTGGGGCAGAGGGTGCAAGCCAGCCCATAGGCTATGGTACCTATGAGGCGTGCGATAGCGTGGAGCTATGCACAAGTGTGGGTTCGAATACATTTTTAAGTGCATGCGCATCATCAAAGTTTTGTAGATACAAACATTGCTTTAATATATGTTTGCGCCTAATGGTTCCTTGATATAGTATCTAGTGCCATTCGGGGGCAAAGATAAGCAAACAGCGGAGATGCAAATGCCCAATAAGTAAGATTTTATCAAAACTCCGCCCGCCTGCCTGGGCGAGTACATAGGCGCTCTGGAGGACGAGACTAAGCCCCCGACCGGGAGTATATCCGAGGGGCACTGGGTGGGCTTATAGACTGAGACTCATTCTATTAGGAAGCCTTAGCCTAGCCTTCCTCCAGGGGCATACGACAGCCCTCCCTAAGCCTCTGCTGGCTTGGGGAGGGCTAGTTATATATAGGGCGTAGAGAAGAGAGGAGGAAGGGGGGCGTAGGGGAGAGAGGAG
>JBGYQR010000017.1:0-3142 GCA_041839075.1 Porphyromonas sp. | reverse complement strand
CGATGCGCTCGGCATTGACGAAGCTGTGCTGAGCGGCAAAGTCCTTGACGGCACCGATGATCTCGGCCGCTGTGCGCTGACCCCAGGCGTTGATATGGCGGGCGGCATACTCCTGCCCATAGCCTGTCGAGCCACTGGGGTTGAGGCTATATACCACATACCCCTGGGCGGCAAACATAGCCAGCGAATAAGCCCCCTCAAACGTACGGCTCACGGGCGAGGTGCCCCCGTAGTAGTAGACGAGCATGGGATACTTCTTGCTTGGGTCAAAGCCCGCGGGGAGGTAGTAGCGCCCTTGGATGGTCGTACCATCGGGTGCCTTCCAGTCCCAGTCGTGCATGGTGCCGAGCTCGAGGTTCTTGTTTTTGGTGGCCGCCAGGTCGTAGAGGAGCTTCTCCTTACCTCCCGAGCGACGCATATCGAGCGTATAGCAGCGGTCAGAGCTCATACTCCCCTGCCCTACATAGCTCACCATAGAGCCGTCTTGCGAGATAGAGAAGCCCTTGACATAACCCTCCTTAGTCGAGAGACGTGTGATAGCCCCCGAGGCCAGATCGATGCGATACAGAGGCACGCGGTCGCCATCCTCAGCAGTGAAGTAGGCCTCGTACTTGCTTCGAGGCACCTGCACCCTCGAGATCGAGCGATCAAGGCTCTTGGACAGAGGGCGCGCCTCTCTCCTGGTCTGATCGTAGAGGAATAGCTGGGTGTCGTAGGTATTGACCTTCGCCCCCTTGGGCAAGAGGCTACCCACGTAGTCAAAGGCGTCGGCAGAGCCCGTCACCAGGAGCTGGCCAGCACGTGCCGTGTACTTGACCTGCTGGATGCCTCTGGGGTCGGCAAAGAGCGTATCGACCTCAAAGGTATTGAGGTTCACCTCATAATAGTCCGTCTTGCTAAAGGGCACCACCGTAGGCGTGGGCGTGCTGACAGAGAATATCAGCCTACTGCCATCGGTAGAGATGTCTTGCATATAGGTCGAGCGCGAGCCAAACGTCAGGGGCTGGTAGGTACCCGAGCTGAGGTCGTAGAGCCCAAGGAAACTCCTATCGCGGTAGCCTCCGATACGCTCGCGTGGGTCGTCAAAGCGGTCGAGCGTCTTCTTGTACTCTGGCCCCTTGTCCTGGGCATAAATGATGAGGCTACGCTCCGTGGGGGCGATGACGAAGTAGCCCTCGGGCAGTTGAGCGGCAAACTCCTCAGTCTTGCCCGTCACGGGCGACCAGGTGAATATCTTCCTACTGCCAGCAAAGTCCTTGTGCTCGTAGTAGAGGCGGTCGCTCATGGGCATCCAGCTAGCACTCGAGAGATTGCCCCGTAGCTCCATGATCTCACGCCCCCCCTCATAGAGGAATGCGCGGGTCGTCGAGCGCTCTATCTGCTCAAATCCTCGCTTGTATAGTATCGCATAGCGCCCCGAGGGAGAGACAGCCACACCCGAGAGGGTCTCGCCCCATATCATATATCCCAGGTCGGGATAGTAGCGCTCCTGGGTCAGAAGGCGCACGCGGTCGCTCTCCCGAGCAGGGGTGAAGCCCATCTTGATGCGTAGCTCACGCCCGGCCAGGTCGTTGGCACTGAGGTTGAGGCGCACAATGGCCGTCTCTAGATGGGGGCGTAGCGTAATGTCCGTAAAGACTGGTTTGGTCGGCACACTATCGGGTACGGCCTCGCCACGAGCCACGGGCTGTCCTCCGACAAAAAGTTCCCAGGGAGCATTGGTCTCGACGCTGATACGTCCCTTGGTATAGGTCTCGGGCAGGAGGTAGAGTCCATAGTACTGAGTCTGCGTCTGGGTCTCGGCCTTGGTGTCGAGGCGCTGGATACGCACGAAGCCGTCGCGTCCTGCCTCTACAACCTCGTAGCGCCCCAGGCTGGGGTCGGGTACTCCGCCTGAGCCAGCTAGCGAACGCAGGTCAAAGGCCTGCCCACGGCGGTCGGTGCTATCCGAGAGCACGGGCATACGACCCAAGATAGGTTTGTGTCTGAGTAGCCCTGTGGCCACTTGTCGGGGTTCTTCGGGCTTTGTCTCTGTCGCCTCTGAGGCGCCACCCTGGGGCACCTGCTGAGCGTCTTGCCCCCGTAGGCTAACGGCGCTAAGGCCGAGGATGCCGAGGGCAAGTGTGGTGTAAATCCATTTCATCACTCTAAATAATGATCTATATACTATTTCGTTTGCGGTTCGGATGTTCGATTTTTATCCATAGTGGCTTACATATATAATAGCGCACCAGGGGCGTATCTATTGCCTTGCTAGCAACAAAGATAGTGAGAATTCGCCCGCTTATACGTATTTTTATACCCCTGGCCCCAGCCACCCGCTGGCCCAGCGACGACAACGAGACCCACCGCAACCAACCCGCCAGACGTACAAAGTTGATATATGAATACTGCAAGAAAAGGGGCACGCTCCATCCAGGACATCCCCACAGACATCCTCGAGGGGCTCAACCGCGGAGCTCTCGAGACGGCTAGCCTCGTCGAGAGCCTCGCCATCGACCAGCGCCAGCTCCTAGGGCATGTCCTCTCTGAGCACGAGCGGACGCATTACCTCCCCGCGCTATGGGAGCACCTCGACCGACTAAGCAAACCCACCTACACGACCAGGCTCATAGTCATCGGGACGGCGCTAGCCGAGCTGTCGCTCGAGTATCAAGACGACACGCTGGCAACGCTACTGCTCCATCATCCCTCCGACATGGTGCGTAGCTGGAGCGCTTACCTCTTGGCGCAGGACACGAGGCTAAGCCTCCCCGATAGGCTCGAGGCGCTCAGACCCTTGGCCTCGGATGCACACTTTGGCGTGAGGGAGATCGCCTGGATGGCCTTGCGCCCCCACATCGAGCGCGACCTGGAGCAGAGCCTTGCGCTACTCACCCCTTGGGCCGAAGACCAAGACGCCTACATACGGCGCTTTGCTAGCGAGGCCACACGACCACGTGGCGTATGGTGTAGGCATCTCGAGGAGCTCAAGCAATCGCCCGAACTGGCTTTGCCCATCCTCGAGCGCCTCAAGGCCGACCCCGATCGGTATGTGCAAAATAGTGTGGGCAACTGGCTCAACGACGCCAGTAAGACGCGACCTGAGTTCGTCCGCCTGCTGACGCGCCGCTGGCTCTCCGAGCGCTCTTCGGACGCCTCG
>JBGYQR010000016.1:0-11341 GCA_041839075.1 Porphyromonas sp. | reverse complement strand
GCCCAAAAACCTAGGTCTTTTTTCTGAGAGATGTAGTACGATTTTTTAGGGGTAGTACCTCCCCCCTCCTAGATCCCCCTAGAGGGCGAGGGTAGAGCCCTTGGGTGGTGTAGCTTGGAGCGGAGAGGGCGAGGCGAGCAAGAGATAGCAGCCTCCCATGGTGCCTATGGCATTTGCTGATCTTCCCCCAGGAGCATGGCCACAGCTTCGTTAGTTCCCGAGAGAGGCCGTGATATTTTTAGGAGGTATAGGAGGCATATATAATAGATTGCATAACTTTGCGCCACGCGAGAGGATATTGTAGGCTCTGACTAGCGGAGTGTCTATGCACTCTGATATAGAAGAGAGATAGAGGGATCGTAAGGATTATTGGCAACAAGGATAGACAAGGACATATGTCGCAGATATTAGTTATAGTAGAGTCTCCCAAGAAAGCGCAACTCATACAGGGGTTCTTGAGCAAAAACAAGCTCTCTGGTTACAAAGTTATGGCCAGTGCAGGGCATGTACGCGACCTAAAGAAACGCCCCCTTGGGATTGATATCGAGAATAACTATGCCCCTATATACGAGGTAACGGAAGACAAGGTCAAGCTCATCAAAGAGCTCAAAGCCGAAGCCAAGAAGAGTGATCTCGTCTATCTCGCCTCCGATGAAGACCGCGAAGGAGAAGCTATTGCCTGGCACCTAAGCGAAGCTCTAGACCTAGACCCTAAGCGTACCAAGCGCATCGTCTTCCATGAGATCACGTCCGAAGCCTTCATGGAGGCCTTGGCACATCCTCGTGATATAGACCTACACCTTGTAGATGCCCAGCAAGCTAGACGAGTACTCGATAGACTGGTCGGCTTTGAGCTCTCTCCTGTACTATGGCGCAGGGTACGCCCTTCGCTCTCGGCCGGCCGTGTACAAAGTGTTGCCGTAAGGCTCGTCGTAGAGCGCGAGCGCGAGATTGCGAGCTTCGTCTCGACAAGTGCATACCGAGTGCTGGCTCAGTTTGCTTTGCCTAGCGGTGCTACAATCAAGGCTGAGCTAGACCACCGCTTCGGCACCGAGGCAGAGGCGCAAGCATTCCTCGAGCAATGTCATACAGAGGCGTTTCGCATCTCTAGCTTGCAAAAGCGCCAAGGCAAGCGTAGCCCAGCAGCACCATTCACGACCTCGACCCTCCAACAAGAGGCGGCTAGTCGCCTAGGCTATTCGGTATCGACAACCATGCGCTTAGCTCAGAGCTTGTACGAGAGTGGGCATATTACCTATATGCGTACGGACTCCGTCAATCTATCCAACCTCGCGCTAGGTACTATCGCCCAAGAGATCAAGTCTAGATATGGCGAGGACTTCCACCAGCCCCGCAAATACACCACTAAGACCAAGGGGGCACAAGAGGCACACGAAGCCATTCGCCCCACCTATATCAATCGCTCATCGATAGACGGCACAGCTCAGGAACAAAAGCTGTACGAACTGATACGCCGTCGAGCTATGGCCTCGCAGATGGCCGATGCTCTGATAGAGCGTACAACGGTCACGATACCCGCAGGAGGCTCTGGATATAACTTCGTTGCCACTGGTGAGGTCATCACCTTCAGAGGGTTCTTGGAGCTATACCTCGATGCCGAGGATGATGAGGCGAAGCTCCTCCCGCCCATGGCAGAGGGAGAGCAGCTCGAGACCAAAAGCATAGAGGCCGATGAGCGCTACACGCAACGTCCCGCACGCTATACCGAGGCATCTATGGTCAGCAAGATGGAAGAGCTTGGTATAGGCCGCCCCTCTACCTACGCCCCTACAATACAAACGATACAAGCCCGTGGCTATGTAGAGAAAGGGGACAAGGAGGGTACACCACGCCATAGCACGATACTCACGCTACTTCCCTCGGGTGTTGTAGAGCGCTCTGTACGCACAGAGATGTATGGCGCGGACAAGGGTAAGCTACTGCCGACCGATATGGGGATCGTTGTCAATGACTTCCTAGTAGAGCATTTTCCCGACATAGTCAATTACGGCTTCACAGCTCAGGTAGAGAACGACTTCGACTCTATTGCTGAGGGCAAGCAGCAATGGCAGTCGGTCATAGACGGCTTCTACAAAGGCTTCCATCCTGCTGTACAGGCAGCACAGACGATAGAGCCTGGTTCGTCTCGCGTAGGAGCTAGAGAGCTAGGGGTAGACCCCATCTCGGGACGTAAGGTTGTAGCCTCTATGGGGCGCTTTGGCTCTATGGTACAGATCGGCACGACCGAAGATGGGCTAGAGAAACCTCGCTATGCCTCTTTGCGCCCTGGGCAGACGCTTGACAACATCTCTCTAGAGGAGGCACTAGAGCTGTTTCGTCTACCCAAGACCTTGGGGACGTTTGAGGACAAAGAGGTCTCGGTCGCTGTTGGTCGCTTTGGCCCGTATATCAAGCACAACAGCAAGTTCACCAGCCTTCCTAAGGGGGTGGAGCCACTAGATGTAACCCTCGAGGATGCCATCCAGTATATCGTAGAGAAGCGTGAGAGCGAGGAGAGAAGCCTCCTGCGTACGTTTGCCGAGGAAGAGGGACTAGAGATTAGACAAGGGCGCTTTGGCCCCTACATCAAATATCAAGGGGAAAACTACAAGATCTCTGCTGATGTCGTAGAGACCATCTCCTATCAAGAGGTCAAACAACTCATCGAAGCAGCTCCTACTAAGACAAGCAAGAAGCGTAGCACCACCAAAACGACTACGTCTAAAGCTACCACAGGCAAGCGAACCACAGCTAGCAAAAGCAAGGCGAAGTAATGCGCTACTTCCTCTATCTGAGCTACAACGGTGCTCGATACAGTGGCTGGCAAACGCAACCTAACGCACCAACCGTCCAGCAGACTATCGAAGAGGCACTCTACACCATCCTGCGCCAGCCCTGCCCTATACTCGGCGCTGGACGTACAGATGCCGGAGTGCATGCTAGAGAGATGGTGGCTCACCTAGACCTAGAGATGACGCCCGAGGAGGCAGAGCGACTACTCGAGAGAGCCAATCGCCTACTGCCCCAGGACATTGCCCTTTGGCGCATCACACCGATGAGGGCCGAGGCGCATGCACGCTTCTCTGCCACAGCGCGTACCTATCGCTACTATGCCCGACTGAGCAAAGACCCTTTTGGACATGAGCTTAGCCTACGCCTGCATACTCCACTTAACCTAGAGCGGATGAACCAAGCGGCAGCCCTCCTACCCTCCTACATAGACTTCACCAGCTTTAGCAAGCTACACACCGACGTCAAGACCAACAACTGCCAGATACGCTCGGCTCAGTGGAGCGAGCCATCGCCAGGCGTGTACATCTTCGAGATCACAGCTGACCGCTTCCTGCGCAATATGGTGCGAGCTATCGTTGGCACTCTGCTCAAAGTGGGGCGAGGGCAGATGAGCTTGGAGCAGTTTGCCTCTGTCATTGAGGCTAAGGATAGAGGAGCAGCAGGGTCTTCGGCTCCTGGTCATGCTCTGTTCCTAGAGAAGGTCGAATATCCCGAGGATCTATTCCTCTAGCCTCTCGTTGTCGTACCTATACAAATGAGGCGTACCTCTCTTGCTGAGGTACGCCTCATTTGTGTCATGGATAGTAAGGTGGGGAGATCGCCTGCACAAATACTAAACGGAGGTCATAGAGCGTTTGGGACTATATACGTGTAGCCACAAATACAATCAGAGCTATAATCGTTATCTTTGTCTTACTAGCTTCATGAGCTTTTTGAAATATGAAATCTCGATATATCCTATATATACTCATCGTCCTGCTAACACTCTCTGTTCCCACTAGGACAGAGGCCGTGGCGTCTGTGATAGATCTAGAGCAGACGAAAACCAAGAGCACGACGACTACTACGAAAAAGAAAAAGACAAAAGCCCGTGCAACCAAAAAGCGCTCTACCAAGAGGCGCACCACACGTCGAGCCAGTACTGCCAAAGCAAAGAGCGAGGCCGAAGCCGCCACTCCCGTAGTACGCACTCTGAGTGGTATAGTACCTCCCCCCCAGGCAGAGCAGTGGCGAGAGGTCATCAATCAGGTACCTCCACAGATACGCTTCGTGAGAGGCGACTCTACACTGAGGGGCAGAGACATCGAGCAGCTCTACTATGCCAAGCGGGTTATGTGCCAGCACTACACCACCAAGATACAAGAGGAGATACAACGAGAGGTACATGCTGTGCAGTATGCCAAGGCTTATAAGGCCTGCCGTAGAGCCCTTTGGCACGACCCAATAGATCTCTCTTTGATCAAGCGAGCTGGAGAGCTAGCCAACCACCTCCACCTGGACAAAGACAAGAATATATACATCTGGCAACTAACGGAGATCCTACACCTCATCTCCCAAACGGGAACAGGAGCTAGTATAGAGAAAGCCTACGAAGTACGTCGAGAGGAGGATGCGGCCATCTTCGAGAAGCTATGGCTAGACACGCCTCTAGAGGCTATCGTCGGTAGTCGAAGGAGTAGCTACGACAACCGCCCTCTCCTGGAATTACAGATCAAGCAGGCAGACTCCGAGGTGTCCCTGGTGCGCTATTATAGATTGCAACAATAGCCCCCGGTTCCACCAAGACAATTGTCCCCTAGGCCTCCCATAATCAAGCACAATGAAGCCTACCATCACTCAGAAGTACCAATGGGCGCTCGCAGAGAGTAGTGCGGAAGATCTTGCGATAGCAGAGACGCTATCGCAGGCGCTTGATATAAGCCCCGTAGTATGCAAATTACTTGTTGCCAGAGGTCTAAGGGACATCGACAAGGCTAGAGGCTATCTATATCCCAACCTCCTAGACCTACACGACCCGTATTTGATGTTGGGGATGGAGAGAGCCGCCACAAGGTTATCCGAAGCCATCGACACCAATAGTCCCATCATGATCTATGGAGACTATGACGTCGATGGCACAACCTCGGTCTCTTTGGTGGTCAGAGCCTTACGAGAGGTCTTTGGACACCGCAAGCTACACTACTACATTCCCAACCGCAACGACGAGGGCTATGGTATCAGTCGCAGAGCTATACTAGAGACCCAGAGCCTTGGAGGAGATCTCGTCGTCTCTCTCGATTGTGGCGTCAAGGCTATCGAGGAGATAGACTATGCCCATAGCCTAGGTATCGACTTCATCATCTGCGACCATCACGAGCCAGACGACGTACTCCCTAGAGCCTATGCTATACTAGATCCTAAGCAACCTAATTGTACCTACCCCTGCAAAGATCTAAGTGGGTGTGGCGTAGGGTACAAGCTCATGCAAGCTCTAGCCATGAAGAGGGGGATAGACCATCGCAAGCTATACACCTACCTAGACCTACTGGCTATCAGTATCGCAGCAGACATCGTCCCCCTGGTGGGAGAGAATAGGATACTCCTATATCATGGTCTCAAACAGCTCAATAGCCACCCCTCTCTAGGGGTACGCGCTATCATGAAGACGGCTGGCCTAGAGGGCAAGAGCAAAGACCTCGGGAGCATCATCTATCATATAGCTCCTCGTATCAACGCCTCTGGTAGACTAATGAATGGAGCCGATGCTGTCGCGCTCTTGACTGCTGGAGACGAGAGCTCCGCCCAAGATGCTAGCGAACGGCTTGACGAATACAACCGCCAGCGTCGCACCCTGGATCAGACGATTACAGAGGAGGCGGAGAGACTGCTCCTGGATCTTGGCGATAAGCTAGAGGAGACAAAGATCCTCATCCTCTATCAGCCCGACTGGCACAAAGGGGTACTGGGGATCGTTGCCTCCAGGATTACAGAGCGCTACCACCGCCCTACGCTCATACTCACACGCAGTGGCAAGCATGTCATTGGTTCGGGACGCTCTATGCGTAGCGTCAATCTCTACGCTGCCATCGAGGCTTGCAGGCATCTACTCGTCAATTTTGGTGGACACAAGCACGCAGCAGGTCTTACCATAGAGGAGGAGAATATCCCAGCCTTCAAAGAAGCTCTGGAAGCATACTTTGAGCAAAATATCTCGATGGACCGCCTGGTACCAAGAGTTCAAGTAGATGCTGTGCTTGGTATCGATGAGATTAGCCCCAAGCTGAGAGACGAGATAGCTCTGATGGCTCCGTTTGGGCTCAAAAATGAGCGTCCCCTCTTTGCGACCTATCGCTTGCGTGATGCCGGAGGGAGCAAAGTCGTAGGCAAACACCTGCAACACCTCAAGCTACGTATGACTGACCGCTATTGCAAGCATCGCCCGCTCAATGGTATTGCCCTAGGACTAGCCGAGTATGCCCCCTGGATACTGAGGCAACAATCCTTTGGCATCTGCTATACGATAGAAGAGAATACTTTCTACGACAAGTCTTTCATGCAGCTAAACGTCAAGGACATCTACACCCAGGGGGCTCCTCTCGACAAGACCTAGCTATGGACGAGCTATATGACGACGAGCTATGGGACGAGGTCAAGGAGGTAGAGCAGATCTCCTCCCGTGAGCAGGACGAGGAGCGCCAGGCCTGGCCCGAGGACCTTATCGCAGATGAGGAGGCCCCTCTCTCTGGTGCTATACAAGAGCTCGACTGGAGCCATAGTACTCCAGAGGAGGTGCTCCGACATTACTGGGGCTACGAGGAGTTTCGCTCCCTGCAAAAAGAGATCGTACACTCTGTACTCAATAGACAAGACACCCTAGGGCTATTACCCACTGGAGGAGGCAAGAGTATATGCTTCCAAGTCCCTGGGCTTATCTTGCCTGGGCTCACTCTCGTGATCACGCCCCTAATATCCTTGATGAAGGACCAGGTAGACAACCTCAGACGTAGAGGGATCAAAGCTACTGCTATCCACTCGGGGATGAGTAGTCAGAAGATTGGGCAGACGATAGCCAATTGCAAGCATGGGAAATACAAGTTTCTCTACGTCTCGCCCGAGCGTCTTGGCACAGAGAGCTTTCGTCGTCAACTGGAGCACCTAGATATAAGCCTACTAGTCATTGACGAGTGCCACTGCATCTGTCAGTGGGGATACGACTTTCGCCCCTCGTATCTGAATATCCTAAGCCTTAGAGCTCTTATCCCCAATGTTCCCCTACTGGCCTTGACGGCTACGGCTACTCCCGACGTTACTCGAGAGATACAACGCATCCTCCAGTTCAACCGTCAGAGCACCATACATCAGAAGAGTTTTTTCAGACCCAATCTCAGCTACTCAATCCGCCATACCAACGACAAGGAGAGGACGATGGTCTATATTCTCTCCCGAGTCCCTGGCCCAGCCATTGTCTACTGCCGCACTAGAGAGCTGTGTCAAAGGATCGCCAGATACCTCCAAGAGGTAGGCGTAAGTACAACCTTCTTCCACGCAGGGCTCTCCTACACAGAGAGGGAGATGAGGCAAAACAGATGGATGTCAGGGGAGGTGCGTGTCATGGTCGCCACCAATGCCTTTGGCATGGGTATAGACAAACCTGATGTACGCCTGGTGTTGCACCTGATGATGCCCTCCTCGCTCGAGGAGTATTTCCAGGAAGCTGGGCGAGCCGGACGAGATGGAGAGAGAAGCTACGCAGTGGCTCTCGTCGCGGATCGAGACGAGTATATACTTCGTCGTCGTCTGACTGATACATTCCCTCCCCTCGAGTACATTTACAAGGTGTACGACTTGCTCTGCTCTTACCTACGCATTGGCGAGGGTGAGGGCTTTGGCCGTAGCTACGATTTTGAATACTACGATTTCGTCCACAAGTTCAAGCTCCGCCCCGTACAGCCCCACTCGGCATTAGAGATCATGGAGCTCTCTGGTTGGCTCAGCTTCCACCAGGACAATACTCGCTCTAGGCTAATGTTTGCCTATACCCGCGATCAGCTCTATCAACCCCAAGTCGGGCACGACCATTTGCTGAGAAGCATCCTGCGGGCTTACACGGGGCTATTCTCCGACTATGTCTTCATCAGCGAGGTAGACATCGCGAGGTTATCGGGCTTCACTCCCGAGGAGGTGTACGCTCAGTTAGTTTTTTTGGACAAACTAGGTATCCTCTACTATATCCCTAGGAAAAATATCCCCCGCATCGTCTTCCATATCCGCAGAGAGGATAGTCGCTACTTGCGCATTACGCCAGAGGCCTACCAGCACCGTCTCGAGCGTATGAGAGGTCGTATAGAGGCCGTCATCAGCTACTCCAAGTCGCATGGCAAATGTAGATCACGACTACTATTGGAGTACTTCGGAGAGCGAGGTAGCGCCTCCTGCGGTATGTGCGATGTCTGTCTAGAGCACACCTCCGTAGGACTCAAACGCTATATAGTCGAGGACACTTTGGCCTTGATCGAGCAGTTCGTCCAAGATCAGAGTGGGCCATCGAGGGTGCACCTATCCCTATTCGTTCGCCAGCTACCGCATAGCGAGTACGATGTCCTGACTGCTATCCAATACCTCCTAGCAGAAGAGCGCAACGAGGGCTGGGAGATCTCTGGGCCATTCCTAAAGCGCAGAGAGAGCCTCTAGATGCTCTAGGAAAACAGCCTCGAGGTCTGGCCTAGGGATTAGATGCCCGATAGGTATCCCCTGAGAGGCGGCTCGTCGTATCTCGGTGGAGGAGATGTTCACCAGTGGCGCATCGTAGCAATAATGTATACCCTCGCCCTGGGGTAAGTCCTTGCTCATGGCAAGCTCTACCCCAGGGCGAGGATATACGTATACAGAGACAGCTCGTCGCAAGCGCTCACTCTGATACCACGCTGGTAGACTGGTCAGATTGTCCGCCCCAATAAGCAAGGAGAACGCCACCTCGGGATGGAGCATCTTCAGGGCACGCACGCTACGTACCGTATAGTGAGGAGCCGGGAGGCCTCGCTCTAGAGTGCAGAGCCGTATCCCGCGCTCTCCCTCCAGCGATCGGAGGATGAGCTCTACCCTACTCTCATAGGGCAATTGGCCACTGGCGAGCTTATGGGGATTGAGGGGACTAAGCACCAGCCATACCTCGTCGAAGCCTATCCGCTCTCGAGCATAGCGAGCCAGTGTCAGATGCCCCAAATGTATGGGGTTAAATGAGCCAAAGTATAGACAGACCCGTCGCGTCCCCTTGCTCATATCAAGTGGCTAGATGAGGTCGAGGGTGCGCTGAGCGAGCTCTATCTCTTGCTCCTCGCCCGTATGCTTACCCGAGACATCGCTCAGCTTGACGCAGGGATGCCAACGATCTCGCTCGGTCATCTTACACTGCCATAGCTTCATCACGATATTCATCGGCTTGATGTTATGGCCAACGTCACAGCTGAGGTTCGTCCCTATGCCAAACGTCGCCCCAATACGTCCCTGGCAATAGCGTGCTATTTCGATCGCTCTATCGACATTGAGGCTATCGCTGAAGACGATGTATTTGATCTTCGGATCGACCCTCAGCTCTCGGTAGCGGGCAATGGCTTTATCGGCGAAGGCCAATGGATCTCCGCTATCATGCCTCAAGCTCGTGAAGAGCATTGCATGCTTCTTGCTAAAGTTGCGCATGAAGACATCTGTCGTATAGGTGTCTGTCAAGACGGTACCTAGGTCGCCATCATAGACATTGATCCAGTCTTCCATGGCCATGTAGTTGGCCATCTTGTATCCAAACATCGCCCCATGAAACTGCACCCATTCGTGTGGATGCGTTCCCGAGACTCTCAGCCCCAGGCGGTGAGCAATATGTACGTTGCTCGTGCCAAAGAGATACTCCCCTGCATGCTCTTTGAGGAGCTCGGTCATGCGGTACTCGACCTCGTAGCTAAAACGGCGACGCATACCAAACATAGAGAAAAGGATCTGCTCCTTTCGTAGCCGCTTAGCCTTAGCTATGACCGCCTCCTCGGCATAGGCCATATCGGGTTCGATGCCCATGAGACGAAAGTATAGTTCGCTCACCAAGGCCAATAGAGGCGTCTCCCATAGTGTAATGCGGTACAATAGCCCCTGGGCAGTCATAGACAGACGTCCCTCCTGGTCAAACCCCACCTCTACCTCTGAGGGATCAAAGCGAAAGCCTCTGAGGAAGTCAATATAGGTCGGAGGCAGGTAGGAGAGCTCTCGAGAGAGAAACTGCACCTCATCTCTAGAGAGTGCCAGCTCACTCATGGCCACAATCTCGGCTTTGAGGGCTTCAACAAACCCCTCGGGATAGCTGAGACGAGCGCGATCGATAAATCTGAACTGCCCCTCGGCTCTAGGATAGAGCTTGCTATAAGCATAGCTCGTGGTAAACTTATAAAGGTCGGTATCTAGCACCGAGCGAATAATGGCCATAATGACAGCGTATTGGATGTAAGTAAACTATAGCGATACTACTCCGTGGGGAAGAATAGATCCGGCAGAGAGTCAGTCTCGCTCTCGTAGGTTTCCTCTGCCCCTGCGTAGAATGTATCGGCACATGGACTGAAATACTCTGGTAGATTGAAGCGCGTATTGATCGAATAGCCTAGGCGGGCATCGCCGTAAACTTTCTTGATAAAGATACCGAAGATTGGCAAGGCGGCCGAGGCACCTTGACCGAAAGCCATCGAATTAAATCGCACCGAGGGGTCCTCGCCCCCAACCCAACACCCTGCAACGATATCGGGGGTAAAGCCGATAAACCAAGCATCACTATTGGAGTTGGTCGTACCCGTCTTGCCACCGAGAGGCATCGTAAGGCCATGGCGAGAGCGCAGGCGACCAGCGCTACCCCCACTGACGACATTCTGCAACATATAGAGCATCTTATCGGCCGAGGCTTCGTCTAGCACCTCCGTCATCTGAGGGGCAAACGAGGCAATGACGTTGCCTGCCTGGTCTTCGATATGAGAGATCAATAGTGGAGCTACACGTACCCCTCTACCGACAAAGGTCGAATAGCCCGACACCATCTCGCTAAGCGTTACCTCAGGAGTACCTAGGCTCATAGCAGGAGACTCCACAATGCGCCCCGTAAGGCCATAGCTACGTAGGAGCTGAGCAAAGGCCGAAGTCGAGGTACGGTTCATAAGCTCAGCCGTCACCCAGTTGTCCGAGTGTTGCAGCCCCCATTGTATCGAGACCATCTCGCCTATACGGCGACGATTGGTGTTGCGTGGTGTCCAGACCTGATTAGTGTCCTCCACTAGGATGTGTGGCTGTACGTGCAGTACCTCATCACAGGGCGACCAGCCATCGGCCATAGCACGAGAGTACAAAAATGGCTTGATCGTAGAGCCGACCTGCCTGCGCCCGCGAGAGACCATATCGTACTGGAAGTGGGTAAAGTCGATCCCTCCGACATAGGCCAGTACGTGGCCATTGTGAGGGTTCATGGCCATAAAGCCCGTACGCAATATCCCCTTGACGTAGACGATCGAGTCGAGCGGACTCATCACCGTATCCTTGCCTCCGG
>JBGYQR010000015.1:0-4603 GCA_041839075.1 Porphyromonas sp. | reverse complement strand
GTTTCGGGGCAACGCCACTCCTACTTGCCCCGAGATACAGGCGGGCACATATCCAGCATGTGGGGCAATGGCTCCCCCCTTCTCCCCCCTCAGAGCCCCCCATCATCCTCCACCAACGACAAGCCCCCCGACGCTCTACCTTAGAGCGCCGAGGGGCTTTACCTTAGAGCGTCCGAGGGCTTTAGGTTAGAGCCCTTGGGCGGTCTAACTTAGAGCCCTTGAGGGGTTCAACTTAAAGCCTTTTGGAGGTTCAACCTAGAGCCTTTTTGAAGTTCCACTTAAAGTCCTCGGGAGGTTCACCCTAGAGCCCTTGGGCGAAGTCGGCGACGATGCGTTCCTGCACACGAGCCAGGATATAGTCCCCCTCGCTCCTTAGCTCCTCGAGCGAGATAGGTAGCTCCACGTCAGGGAGTACGCCACGCCCAGCGGGGAACTTATCATTAACCTCCTCATCAAAGACACAGCGCACCAGGGGAATGCTCACGCCATACCGACTGTGCTGGAGCTGGATACTGGCAAACTTGATTGCCGTAAAGAAGTGGTAGCTACTAGAGGTCTCACGCCCGAAGATGACGCCCCGACCCGAGTGCTTGATATTACCCGCAAACTCCGTAGAGGCCGAGGCAGAGCCCGAGTCGATGATCACGTAGAGGCGCCCCGTATAGGCTGACTTTGTGGCTAGGCTATCGGAGGTTGCCCTCTGCTCCGACATCCCATGGTAGAGGTATAGGCCAGGCTTGCCCTCTACGGGGCGGTAGTCCTCAAAGATGGGGGCGCCGGATATGTAGTTGAGCATCGGCGTCTTAAACGAAATGGCATTGACCACCGAGTAGCCCGCCGAACGCTTCTGTTGCTCCCTGGGTAGCACCTGGCTCAGTATCGGATATAGGCACTCGACATCACCCCCAGGATTGTTGCGCAGGTCGATGATGAGAGCAGGCTTACCCTTGCGCTCCATCTGGCGGATGAAGTCCACAACGGCCTGCGTATCTACCTGGCTAAGCGCAAATGTCGAGAGCCCCACATAGGCCGTCGTATCGTTGAGCTCCTCGAGCTTGTAGCCAGCCTTGTGGCGGTTGGCCTGGCTGACGCGCAGGTAAGACAAGAGAGCCTGGCCATAGGGATTGCCCGCACGCTTCTGATCCAAGAGACCGACCTGGACGGTCTCTCCGCTGGCGAAGGTAAGCGAGAGAGGAGACTGAGCGCCCTTGCGGGTGGCGAGCACCGCATCGGCGAAGGCATAGTGCAGGGCGAGCCTACGCGCCACATGAGAGGCCACCGACATATCATACAGGTGGCTGATCTCATCGAGATAGCGCTCCGTTATCTCCCCCACGGGCTTGCCTCCGATGGCTGCAATCTCCTGCCCGACGAAGCGCTGGTATTTGTCCGTAGCCATGTAGGCCAGGACCTTGTCGCCCAGCTGGCCAAAGAGGATCTCGGGGAGCTGAGGCACCTTGGGGCCACCTCCCAAGTCGATGTACAGATGGGAGTCGTGTATGCGGCGGTTAAACTTCGAGAGCAAGCTCCCAAAGGCACCACGGCTGATGCTCTGGGGCAGGCTCGCCGCTAGGCTATCGACCCAGCGGTCGTAGTCCTCGTAGCTCATGAGGTCTGTGAGCGAGGGATACAGCTCCCTAATAGCACTCGTGAGCTGACGTAGGTCAGCTGTGGCTTCGGCTCGTGTGAGCACGGCCTTGGGTACTACCTCCTTGGCTGGGCGGAAAGAGGTCTTGAGGCCAAAGTCCGCCATAGGGTCTACCGACCTGCCCTGGGAGTTGGAGACAGAGACGCAGATACTAGGCTGGGCAATCTTGGCATAGGTATAATGCACCAGCCCGAGTGTATCCCCTGCTTGGATGCGCTCGCCCGTAGAGAAGCGCCTCGAGAGCCTCAGCCCCCATAGGGTTAGCTTACGCCCATCGGGGATCTTGATGGTAATGCTCCCCGAGAGGTAGCGCACGGGGCCTAGGCGCTGAGTGATCTCCGCTTCGTTTTGCTTGACGAAGCCATCAAAGTCCCCCTTGTAGGCGTAGGAAACGGCGCTGGTCAAGGACTGCTGATAGTTTAGGCTAATATTCTGCACCACGCCCGAGGCTGGGGCGACGACGGTAGCCCCCTCAGGGGCAGAGACGAAAAGGTGGTCGTAGTTGAACTCCTGACCGATATAATCCTGGGGTTTGAAGAGGATGCCACTGCCGGGCTCTGCCCCCGCGATTGGCCAGCGCCAGCGTGGCTGAGGGGAGGTCTGCGCCACAGCCACGTAGCAGGCCAGTAGGAGCGCTAGCCCAAGGCCAGCTACTAGCCGGCCGTACCTCGAGGCGACCTGTCCCCGGCGCCCCTCTCGGTGTTGATAATAGGTTTGCATAGGTTTGTACTATATGATGATGTGATTATGACCACAATAGTAACGAAATTTTCGTAACCAAGGCGCCCCCACGCCCTCCTCCCACCCGAAGCCTCCCCCTCCGCCTCCCTCCCCACCCCCATCGACCACTCCGCCCTAACGGAGGCACGGCGACCTGCACTCCACACCAAGGCCTCAGCCCCAGCTCAGCACCACTACAATGGGGTACCGAGACTGGGGCTGAGGCCTTTTATCTTCGTCTAAACCAGCCGCGCTTTAGTCGCGGATCCAGGGACGGATGGGCAAGAGCGAAAGTTCACTCTTAAAGACAACAGCCGCCCAAGCCACAGAGTGAATAGTACCTACATACTTACCCGTATCCTCCAAGCTCGCGGATGTCCAATAGAGGCCAGCCGTGTTGCCACCCTCCAGAGCTCCTGCCGCGTCATACATAGCGCCATAGAAGGGGAACGTGCGAGAAACTATCTGCCCGGCACGAGCGTCCCAGAAACTATCCTGAGCAATATCTGCGATGTCGTACGCAGCGCCTCCGATGTAGATACAATCCACTACAAGAGCCTTGTTTGCCCCAGAGGTCGTGATGGTGCGGTAGCGATAGGCCGTGCAGTGCTTCGTATATTTGAAGCGGAGGCCATAGAACGAACCACCATCGGTATTCTTATAGTCAGAGACAAAGTTGCGCGTCTCGCTACCAATCGTGACATCGCGCTCTAGGAAATTCGTTAGGGTCACATTACCATTGTGATTGAGCCGACCACTCACAGGATCAAAGCGCCCTGGGAAGATACTGAGCATCTCTCCCTTCGTAGGCGTAGAGTAGCGAACGCCTCCGATCTCCACAGGCGTAGTCAGCTGCGTTGCCTCCTCAAAGGAGAAGCGACCGATGTTGGCATTATCTGAGAGGTGGTCAGAGACCAGCGAGGTCTTGTCTTTGGCAAAGCTGTACTCGGCCACATACTCTATGGCAAGCTTAGGACGTGTCGTACTGCCAGTCCACTCATCTCTATCGATGAGATCCTCAAAATTGGCATCACTCTCTCCCGTATACACGAGCGTCAAAGGCACAGAGCCATGAGGGAGTATATCCGTGGTAGCGAACGCCTTGAGGTAAGGCCCCGTCGTCGTACGCAGAGTAGCCACAGTCGTTATCCCCGCGCTTACTTTGCGAGGATAGGCCACAGCGTAGAGCCAAGGGGAGTACTGAGCCTCGCCCGAGGTCTTGCCCTCAACCCTAATATCTCCAAGATTGATGGTGTAGACCTCTGTGTTTTCGCCACTCCACCAGGGATAAGAGCCACGAGCTGAGAATGAGAAATCAAAGCTAACACCAGGAGAGAAGGCCTCTGTGACAAACTGTACAGCCCGGAAGACTTGAGCCTGTGCGCTCTCATTCTTGATACGCATCCTCAGCAGAGTACCAAAGGGTCGTAGCTGAAGCGTCACGCGCTCAGCTGCACCAGCAGCATTGATTGTCAGAGGCTGCCACTCGGTGATGTAGGGGATATTAGCCTCGACCTCACTAGCGTTGGCAGAGATAAGGTTGGTACGTGCAAACGCTACGATAGCATCCCGCTGAGCAGAAGGCCTGAAGGCAAACGCTTGATCTGTCATCCCCTCCGTACCATACACCTTACCATCTGTACCAGCCTCTTTGAGAAGCACGGCAGCGATAGAGTATGATCCCGTACCACCTGCTGGGATTGTGATCTGCCCCGAGTAGGTAGCATAGTTGCGATCAGGAGCCTTGACAAACTCGAGGCTCTGCATCACAGGTGCCCCCGAGCCTCGACGTACGGCCACACGTAGGATAACGTTCTTGTCGCTCATCTTTAGCCCCGTCGTCTTGCCGTTGGCATCGATGCCATAGGTTACGCGTAGCTCGTTGTCATCCTGACCGGCCGTCAGGTTGATGTACACCTGGCGCGTCGCTGGCTCCTCATGGGGCTGGACGACGTCTACATCCTGGCTACAAGACGCCAGGGTAAGCAGGGCCAGAGCGCTGGCCCATAGTTTCGTTAGTTTCATTGTTTGATTGTCTTAATTCTAGATGGGTTAATAACTCTCGGATTCATCACAGACCCCACTCGTCGTGCTCCTCTAGGTCAGCAAAGTCAGCATCGATGTAGCCAGGCACTGAGAGCTGGCTCAGCAGATGCTGCTGAGGGCGACAAAAGAAACAGTCTGCGCGTGGGGGGATGTAGGGGAATTTGTTCATATCATTATCGGCTATCATTG
>JBGYQR010000014.1:0-13318 GCA_041839075.1 Porphyromonas sp. | reverse complement strand
GCTACAAGCAGACGCTCTCCATCCCCGTCATCGCCAGCATCTGTTGCCTCAAGTCGGATAGCTGGGTAGACTTTGCCTCGCGTATCCAAGAGGCTGGAGCCGATGCCCTCGAGGTCAATATCATGCGCCTGGAGACGGACCTATTCTACGACCCCAAGGCAGGCGAAGAGCTCTATGTCAATATCGTCAAGGAGCTCAAGCAGCATATCTCTATCCCCATCATCGTCAAGCTCTCGAAGTATCATACCGCTCTGCCTGCTCTGGTGGACAAGCTAAGGGCGGCAGGAGCGAGCGCCGTAACCCTCTTCAACCGCACCTACCAGGCGGACATCAATCTCGAGACCGAGGAGTTCGCCTCGGGGGATGTGCTTACGCATGATGGCGACTTCTCCGACAGCCTACGCTTCACGGCTATCGTCAGCGGTGCCATCAAGGGGTTAGAGATTAGCACCTCTACTGGTGTGTACACCTGGGAGCACGTGGCCAAGAGCCTATTGGCCGGCGCACAGACTACCCAGATGTGTACGGCACTGTACCGCAATGGCTCTAAGGCTATCTCTGATGCCCTCACGGGGCTACAGCTGTGGATGCAGCGCCGAGGCTATGCCTCTATCGATGAGGTGCGTGCTCGTCTCAATGCCACAGGCGTGGGCGATGCGAACCTCTTTGAGCGTGTGCAGTTCATGAAATACTTCGGGAACAAAAATTAACGCTTCTTGTTTTTAATACATAAGTCGGACGCTCGAGGGTCGCCCAGGCTACCTCAGAGCGTCCGACCTGTGTTTGGAGTAGGACGATTTTAATAGTATTATATCATATCAATAACTTAGCAACATTATGAAGAAGAAAACAATGGCCACGGCCCTTATCGTAGCCCTCATGGCCACCACTGCTTGCGGTCTGAGCAATACGGTCAAGGGTGGCGGTATCGGTGCTGCCGCTGGCGGCCTCCTCGGTGCTGGTATCGGCAAGATCGCTGGCAACACGGGTGTCGGTGCTGCCATCGGTGCCGTAGTGGGGGGTGCAGCAGGTGCGCTCATCGGCAACAAGATGGACAAGCAAAAGCGTGAGCTCGAGGAGAGCCTCGAAAATGCCAAGGTAGAGAGCGTCAATGAGGGGCAGGCTATTCGCGTTACCTTCGATAGCGGTATACTCTTTGCTACTGGCTCTGCCAACTTGAGCTCTGCCTCTCGGGAGGCTCTGCGTACCTTCGCTAGCAACCTCATCTCCAACGGGCAGACCAACATCGAGATCATTGGTCACACGGACAATACCGGTAGCGACCGCATCAACGATCCTCTGAGTGTCAATCGCGCCAAGAGCGTCTTTGACTTCCTCTCCTCTCAGGGCGTGACCTCCTCTCGTATGGCCTACTCTGGTCGTGGTAG
This sequence comes from Porphyromonas sp., assembly GCA_041839075.1. Taxonomy (GTDB): domain Bacteria; phylum Bacteroidota; class Bacteroidia; order Bacteroidales; family Porphyromonadaceae; genus Porphyromonas. Next base: position 11,930 of record JBGYQR010000014.1, on the reverse strand, counting down.
CCACGAGCCTATTGCAGACAATGCTACGGCTGCAGGACGTCGCGACAATAGGCGTGTAGAGGTATATATCCTCCCCAGCCAGGAGATGATCGAGGCGGCACAAAACGGTACCCTCCGCTAGAGCCCAGCTGATCTCTCTCCGTATATAGCTATCGCCCCCACCCGCTAGGCTTGTCCTAGCAGGTGGGGGCGATAGTATTGGGGAGGGGAGTAGTCTACCTGTGCTCCTCTTAGCCGAGTAGGGCGATGAGGCTACGCACGCTCTCCTTGGCGTCTCCTAGCAGGAGGTGTACGCCCTCGGCTCTGGTGTAGAGGGGGTTGGGTACACCTGCATAGCCTGGGCTGAGGTCGAAGTTGCAGATGACAATCTGCCTGGCCTCATCAACATTCAGCACAGGCATACCATAGATAGGCGTTCCCTCGGCGTCGCGTGCTGCGGGGTTGAGCACGTCGTTGGCTCCAATGACGACAACCAGGTCGGCGGTCTTGAAGTCGCCGTTGATGCCCTCCATCTCGTATAGATCTTCGTAGGCTACATCAGCCTCGCAGAGCAGTACGTTCATATGCCCAGGCATACGCCCAGCCACTGGGTGGATGGCGTAGCGCACGCGTGCCCCCTGGGCGATAAACTTCTGAGCCAGGCTACGCACCTCATGCTGAGCCTGAGAGAGGGCCATACCATAGCCGGGGACGATGATCACCTCGCGAGCCGTAGGCAGGAGGCTAGCCAGCGTATCGGTCGTGCCCCCAGCTGGTGCCTCGGCTGGTGATGCTGGGACAGGAGACGCCTCGTTGAGGGGCTCCTCGAGGAGGCGGATGAGCTCACGCACGCTCTCCTTGGCATCCCCCAGTAGGAGGTGTACACCCTCGGCTCTGGTGTAGAGGGGGTTGGGTACACCTGCATAGCCTGGGCTGAGGTCAAAGTTGCAGATGACAATCTCCTTGGCCTCATCGACACTCAGTACGGGCATACCGTATATAGGCGTGCCCTCGGCATGGCGTGCTGCGGGGTTGAGCACGTCGTTGGCTCCGATGACAACCACGAGGTCAGAGGCCTTGAAGTCGTCGTTGATGTCGTCCATAGCCACCTGCTCTTCGTAGTCTACGCCTGCCTCGCTGAGCAGTACGTTCATGTGCCCAGGCATACGCCCTGCCACAGGGTGGATGGCATAGCGCACGCGTGCACCTTGTGCCTTGAGCTTCTCGGCCAGGGTGTAGACGTCGCTTTGAGCTTGCGAGAGCGCCATCCCATAGCCTGGGACGATGATGACGTTGCGCGCCGCGTGTAGGGTCACTCCTAGGTCGTCCTGGGGGGCTACTGCTTGGGTAGGTTCGGGCTTCGTGATGGCCTCAGCCTTGGGCGCCTCGGCTTGCTTAGTCTTGGGGCTGTTGTCCTTGGCAAAGAGGATGGCAGTGAGACTGCGGTTCATCGCTCGGCACATGATCTGCGTCAGCAACAGGCCACTAGCTCCTACGATACCCCCTACGGCTACTAGGAATATATCCCCCGTGGCCAGACCAGCGATAGCACCAGCCAGACCACTCAGAGAGTTGAGTAGCGAGATGGTAATAGGCATATCGGCACCGCCCACGCGGATGGCAAACAGCCACCCGAAAGCAATGGGCGAGAGGACGGCTAGGCAAGTCATAGACAGGCCGATACCCTCGTTGGCTCCACCACTATACCCAACGAATACGACACCCACACACAACCCGATAGAGAGAGCTGATAGGATCTGATGCCCAGGGTAGACGACGGGTTTCTGTGCCAGTAGGCGGTGCAATTTGCCAGCGGCGACAAGGCTACCCACTAGGGTGATGAGACCTATGACGATGGCCAGGAGAGCCGAGCCCATATTGAAGCTCAGATACTGCGTCTGGGTGCCGTCCTGCGTGAGTAGGAAGAGCCCCCCGACGAGAGCAGAGGCAGCACCGCCTAGGCCATTGAGCAGGGCTACCATCTGTGGCATCTGTATCATCTGCACTCGGTAGGCAAAGCGTAGCCCAAGCGCGGTACCAACACAGATAGAGCAGAGGATGCCCAGTAGGCTCGAGGTGCCAGCTAGCCATAGGCTGACGCATACGGCCAGGAGCATCGCGATGGCACTGAGGCTATTGCCTCGTTTGGCGAGTTCGACACGGCTCATCATCCAAATGCCTACGAGCACCATCAGCGTCAGTAGGCTGTATACAATATATAGAGTGGTCGTTGTCTCCATGGGGTTACTTGCCTTTGCGTTTGAACATCTTGAGCATCCTATCCGTTACGGCGAAGCCTCCCACGACGTTGATGGTGGCCAGGATGATAGCCAAGGCTCCGAGTATCATCCCGATGATGGAGTCATTGCCTAGAGCGATGGCGGTAGCGGTAATGGCGCCTATGAGCGTTACGCCACTGAGGGCATTCATCCCCGACATTAGGGGGGTGTGCAGTAGGCTCGGCACGTTTTTGATCAAAAAATAGCCTACGATGGTAGAGACCAATAGTATGGCTAGCAGTATCAGCGGAGACATTTTGATTGGGGTAAGGGTAATAAGTATTTGGTATATCGAAGAAAAGAGTAGAGACAAGTGGGGCGATCCCTATGCTCACGGAGCCACTTATCTCTACTCTGATGGGGCTGTTAGAGAGCCATTGCCTCTAGCGTACCAGCGTGTACGATCTGTCCATCACGGGTAACGAGGATCTTGGCACATACTTCGTCGCTCATGTCTAGGTGTACAGCGCCATCCTTGACGAGGTACTTGACGAGGTTGTACATATTCTGGGCAAACATCCATGTGGAGCTCTTGGGGAGCATGCCAGGGATATTCTTGATCCCTTGTAGGATGACGCCATGCTTGACCTCGCGCGTGCCAGCAGGGGTGATCTCACAGTTACCGCCCTGGTCGATAGAGATATCAACGATGACGGCACCGGGCTTCATTTGCTTGACCATCTCCTCGGTGATCAGCACTGGAGCGATCTTGCCAGGGATCAGGGCACTCAGGAAGACGATATCCATATCCTTGATGGCCTCGAGGAGCTTCTGACGCTCCCCTACGAGAACTTCCTCGGGGAGCGTGTTGGCATAGCCTCCCTCAGCAATAGCCAGCTCGGCAGGTACGCCGAGGTCTACCACCTTGGCGCCTAGGCTCTGAGCCTGCTCTACGGCCGCGGGACGTATGTCAGCAGCATAGGTTACGCAACCTAGGCGCTTGGCAGTGGCTAGAGCCTGGAGGCCAGCTACGCCGACACCCACAATAAGCGCCTTGGCGGGAGGGATCATACCTACGGCTGTACCCATCATAGGCATGAAGCTCGCCAGGTCGTTGGCTGCCATCAAGATCCCCTTGTAGCCAGCACAGGTGCTCATGGAGGTAAGGGCATCGAGGTTTTGAGCACGGCTGATGCGGGGGACACCATCGAGCGTTAGGCCGATGACGCCCTGCGCAGCCAGCTTGCGCACCATGTCGTGGTTGATGGGAGAGGCGGGGTGGATGAAGGTGATGAGGTACTGCCCCTTGTGCATCATCTCTACTTCGTGCAGGCCCAGGGCGTGGTTGAACTGAGGCTCCTTGACCTTGAGGATGATGTCTGCATGCTCGTAGATCTTGCGAGGATCATCGACGAGCTCGGCACCAGCAGAGGCATAGTCTTCGTTGTGGTAGAGAGCGCCAGCGCCGGCGTTCGTCTCGATGAGCACTCTAAAGCCGTCCTTGACAAACTTACCTACGGTCTCAGGGGTAGCTGCTACACGAGCCTCGCCGTGCATGATTTCTTTTGGGATACCAATTGTAAGCATCGCTTTTGTGATAGTTTATGATTGATTATACAACTATATTCCTCTGTCTTGTAGCCTAGACTATTTTGTCCTTCGGGCGCTATAATATTATATAATGCCACAGCAGACTAGTCTAGTACACGACAAATATATAAACAGTTGAGCGATTGTAGACCGATTTCGCTAATAAAATATCTTTAGAGCTCTGCGTTGTTTGCTTAAAAGCACAGGCGGATATTCTCTCTTGTGGCATTAAGGCCATGGGGCTGGGGCTTGTGTAATCATATCCATAAACTTTGCCTTGGCTCTTGTGTATTGGTTGTTGCCCCTCAAATTGGATATTTGACCCCTCGAGCGGTGTCGGCGCCGAAATAGTCAATCAAAGATCGATAATATATAATAATATGTTAAAACACACATCTTCGCTCTAATGCTTCCTCCCCTCCTAAGCAGAGGAGGGGGCAGGAGAGTAGGTGAGGCTTATAGTCCCTGGTTTGTAGTGCTGTTTTACCCTCAAAGGGGACACGTATGTGTTGGTCTTTGTGACAGGATATGTTGGTTAAATTTTGTTTAATGACTGATATCTATTTATTAAACGAGCATAGTGTTTGTGCTTTCATCTATTTGGTTACATTTGTCGAGTGGTGCTTCTCTTGCCACAGCTGAGGTCAGGGTAAATCTAAGACGTCCTACTAGGGTGAATGCCCCTCCTGAAGCTGTTGGTGGTGCCATTGAAAACAAGGGATAGTGAAAATGAGAAGATATGTTAAACCATTACTCAAGAGATTATGTATCGTAAAGTGTTGAAATTGTTGTCTTGGGTAGCAATAGGCGCATTGCTCTCTTGCTCCCGATCGATGATTGACGACCCCTTCCTTCGCCTAGCGAATGGTGTCTCCGAGACCTTAGTCTTCGGAGCAACCTCGGCGGAGCAGCAGATCGACTATGAGACCAACCAGAGTCATTGCGAGACTTACAGCAGTGCCTCGTGGGTTGAGGTCTCGCAACCTGCTACGGGTTCGCTTCGCCTGTCTGTGCAGGCCAATCCTGAGCCTCACACGCGTAAAGCAGAGGTAACAATCATTGCTGGAAGTCTCCAGCGCAAGATCTATGTAGAGCAGGCAGGAGCGGCCTCTACGGTGTCTATGCTCCAGGAGGCCTATACCTATGGCCCTTGGGGGGCTACCTATGAGGTGTTTGTCAATGCCACAGTGCAAGACTGGACTCTCTCTATGCCAGAGAATGATTGGCTCAAGATAACGGCAGAGCCTCATCTGCAGAGGATCCTATTCACGCTCTCGGAAAATCGTGCCTTCGATCCTCGTGAGCTAGAGGTACGTTTGACGCACTCGACAGGAGAGATTCCCATCACCATCACGCAGCAGGCTGCCCTCAAGTATATCATGCCATTCTTTGAGTGGGGCAAGGACTATGATAGCTTTGACGATAAGGAGAAGGCTCGCAAGAGCGTCTTTGTACAAGGACCAACGGCAGCCACTCAGCTGAGCGACGCCAGTCCGTTTTACATCTACGAGACGGGTGCTCGCCTATTCCCCTTCGTCAAGTATGAGATGCAGGATTTCTCGGGGCGCATGATGTATCGCATTATCCTCTTGCCAGCCAACTCGCAGGTAGTGCGGGCTGATGAGTTTGATGCGTACCTGCAGGAGCAAGGCTTCGATGTCTTTGTTGATGCGGACGTAACGCTCACCAATTACATCAAGGCCTATCAAAACGATGAGAAGAAAACAACCGCAGTCGTTATCGTCAAGGGTAATCAAGCTGAGGTGGTCTTCACTCCTGTCGTAGAGCAATCTCAAGACTATGCTACCCTGGATAGTATTACCCTGGGCTATACGGCCTTTGGTACGGCTCGCCTAGCAGACGTGAAAGCTTACGAGGAGGGTATCGGGGGGCAACACTCGCCCACCTGGTCAGCTATATACAAGCGCCAGACGGGAGCGAATATCGAGATCTTCCTCTCGGGGCCTCCCTACTACTCTCGTAGCTACGTCTTCACGTCTAGGAGATTGTCTCAGACGATATTCTTTGCCGACAAGCTAGAGGTAGGCTTGTACAGATATGCTAACCTCTATTTCCTCACCAGGGAGCTCAAAGACCTCCTAGCCCGTGAGGGGTATCTGCTCTATGAGATGGATACAAAGACGAGCACGTACACCTATGTCCATCTAGACAAGCGCATTGCCCTCAAGTTTTACTACGGCAAGTGGAATGGTCAAGGCGTACTCGCCTACAACGTTATCCCAATTAGTTGATGCACGTAAGAATTAGTTGTTATGAAACGCAGCATATTATCACTAGGCATTAGCCTCCTCCTCTTGGTCGTGGCTGGATGTCAGAAATACGAAGAGGCACCCCCCGCGACTTTGGAGGTCTCATCTAAGACCCTCAGCGTCCCAGCACAGGGCAAAGAGTACACCGTCTCGGTCAAGGCCAGCGTCCCCGAGTGGGAAGCCATGGCAGAGGCCTCATGGGTACAGACCTATGTCAATCAGTCGGAGCTGAAGATTGTGGCAGAGCCCAACTATAACCCTGTGGCTCGTCAGACCCTAGTAAAGGTCATCGCATCGGGTCAGGTGCAAACAATCGCAATCTCTCAAGAGGGAGTGCCAGCTGAGGCGAAGCTCTTTCCCGAGACGGCAGCCCTGGATCAGTTTGGTGGCTTGGAGTATGTCTATGTTACCACCAATACCCAGGCGTGGACTCTGGAGAGCAATGTAGAGTGGATCACAGCTACGCCCAACTATACCAAGCGTCGTGCTGAGGTTACCATCCAGGCCAATACCGAGACGACGTCTAGGACGGGGGTTGTTACACTACTCGACAATGGCGTAGCGCTCGGTACCTACACGGTGGTACAGGAGGGTGTGAAGATTTTTATCCTCCCTTTCAAGAGCTTCTTGTCCAACCCCTATGAGGTACAGGACTATGAGAAGAGCAGGCATAGCACCCTGGTGAAGCTCCCCGATGGAGTTATCAATTCGTCTGTCTATGGATTCAAGACTCATAGTCCGCTATTCCCCAACGTGGAGTACACATTCTCCAACAACCAGTATGTCGAGGCTAGACTCTATGCCGTAGACGCTGAGCTCTTGGCTAACGATACCTACAAGAATAAGATTATCGAGTTCCTCAAGAGCGAGGGCTTCCTATTTGACTTTGGGAGCATCTACGTCCAGCCAGATATCAACATGGAGGCGACCCTGGTACCAGCCAAGGGAACCACGCGTGCCCATATCTACTTCCGCTTCTTGCCAGAGCAACCCGAGGGGATGCCCGCCTTTACAGAGTTCCCCTATGGCTGTCTAGAGTTTAAGGTTGGAGACGAGGCTAAGATCCACGAATACGAGGCCGCTCACGGAGGGACGTATGTGCCCGACAAGAGCACGGACAAGGCTCTTTGCTTCGAGACCAAGTCGCCCTCTCTCTATCGTCTCTACTATCTCGGCGACCAGAGCGTACAGGCCTTTGATGACTATCGCTACGCTTACTTCTTCCACCAGGGAACGCCTTACCTCACGCGTGAGTTCCGCAAACTCCTGGCCGCAGAAGGCTTTGAGATGATGGTAAAGCTGGACTTCATGAACATGTACAAGTACAAGAATGAGAGGAAGAAGATCTTCATGGACGTCTGGATCCGCAACGAGAGTGTCGATGGGGTGATGAAGCAAGTCATCCGCTTCAACATTCGCAGTAGCGTTGGCTAGAGGTTAGATACTCATATCAAAACAATTAGCAAGCAATGAAATACAAGATATATGTAGTGCTGTTGCTTTTCACTGCCCTGCTTGGGGCGTGTCAGCGCAAGACTATCCTCGAGCCCGCTACCTTGGAGATCCTACCAAGTGGCTTGATCTCATTGGATAGCCAGGAGCACACGGAGGTCGTGGGGATAACGACCAACCAGGACGATTGGACCTTTGTCAAGAATGTAGACTGGCTCTCCGTTACTCAAAACCAGGGAGACCTGACGATCACCGTGCCAGCCAATAGTAGCACGGAGGCTCGCCAGGCAGAGATCCTCGTCATCGCGGGAGAGGCTCGTGAGAAAATTAGGATCGAGCAACAGGGCACTCAGGTAGCCATCACCACCAGCCAGCAGAAGATTGAGACCAACCAGTGGGGTGGGAGCTTCACGCTCGACGTGGAGAGCAATAACTCCGATTGGGTAGCCGAGACGTCAGAGGACTGGATACACCTAACGCCAGTCTATACGATGAGCGAACTTCGCATATCGGTAGACGAGACCAAGGAGAGTGATGATCGCATTGGCAAGATCTACCTCAAGACCAAGGATGGTCGTGGCCTCTATGAGGTTGCCGTCTCTCAGAGTGGCGTGATGTACTACCTACTCCCATTTGATGGGTTCTTGGAGTCTGCCGAGAATCTGCGTCAGTATGAGTATGGTCGCAAGAGCGAGTTGTCGCTAGTGCCCGATGGTACGTTTAACCTCTACAACTGGGGCTTCAAGACCAAGAGCTCTGCCTTCGGCAGCATTACTTACCTGGTCTACAACAATAGGTACAAGACGGCCAAGGTATATTGCTCTACCCCCAATTTCTTCGAGAATCAGATCAACCTTGAGGGGCAGAAGACCTTCCTCATGCGTCGGGGCTTTGAGCAAAAGAGCGACCTGGTGTTCTATCATCCTGATAAGAATATCCTCGCTCAGATTGTCAAGGACGGCGGTAGCCCTCATGTCTACTATACGTTCCGTCCAGAGCAGCCTACGGCTCAGGCAACGATGTCGGCCTTCCCCTATCGTTATATGAAGTTTGCGACGGGAGCCTTCAGCGCGATCCAGACCTGGGAGACGGCCAATGGTGGTACGCTCAACTCGTCCAAATCAAGCATCTCTGACCCTGGTTACGATAGAGACATCCTATGGTTTGACGCGGCTCAAGCTCCCCTCTTGGCGACGGTTTATAGAGTGTCTAGAGCTACCTCTAACCACACGATCACCTCGCTATTCCTCATCCTCAGAGACACGTCCAATGTCTACTATACGGCTGGTGGGACGTTGCTACTGACCAATGAGTTTATCGACCTGATGAAGCGAGAGGGCTTTGTTTCACTTGGTGACGTTGGGCCAGGGTATCACTTCTATCATCTCGACAAGATGATTGAGGTACTTGTCTCTCTGGCGCAGATCGATGGGTATGATGAGCCTAAGGTTCAGATCCAGATTTCGCCCCTGTCCGAAGAGTAGTTTGCACGCCTATTCCATAGAAATAAAGACTTGAATATGAAGAAGATATTTTTTGCCTCCTTGGCATTGAGTCTAGCTCTCGTGGGGTGTAGTCAAGACCCTGTCGATCTGTCGGCTAAGGCGGATATCCCAACGACCCAAGAGGAGTCAGCCTCCTCGGAGATTAGGCGGGGGATACTGAGAGTCAAGCTCACCCCTCAGGTTGGGGACAACCTCACTGTGACGACCTCGGCCTCAGGCCTCAGGAGTGGCAACGATGCCATGGATAGCTATCTCCACTCCGTTGGTGCCCATCGTATGACCCGCGTCTTCCCTCACGCTGGTAAGTATGAGGCTCGTACGCGTAAGAGCGGGCTACACCTTTGGTATGATGTGGAGTTCAACGACGAGATCTCCCCTCTGAGGGCAGCTCGTGACCTAGAGGCTCTGCCTGGCGTTAGCATTGTGGAGAAGCTATACCATCCCGTATTGCCCAAATCCGTTAGCCAGGTAGTCTCTCTGCGCAGTGGTAGCACTACGAGGACAACGTCTTTCAACGACCCTATCCTCCCTTATCAGTGGCACTACAACAACGAAGGTACGAGCCAGAGATCTGTACAGGGTGCTGATATCAACCTCTATGAGGCCTGGAAGATAGAGACGGGTAAGCCCAGCGTTATTGTGGCGGTTGTCGATGGAGGTGTGGACATCAACCACGAGGACCTCAAGGAGAGTATGCATGTCAATCAGGCAGAGCTCAATGGTACGGCAGGTGTCGATGACGACGACAACGGGTATGTAGACGACGTGTATGGCTACAACTTCGTTGATAAGAACGGCACCATCACCCCCCACAAGCATGGTACTCACGTCGCTGGTACTGTGGGTGCCCGCAACAACAACGGCAAGGGTGTAGGGGGCGTCGCTGGTGGCGATGGCTCTGCAACGAGCGGTGTGCGTATGATCTCTTGTCAGACCTTCGCGCACTCCACGACGGGAGGAGCGGACCTCTCTGCCGATGGGGCTCCTGCCATCAAGTATGGCGCCGATGCGGGTGCCGTTATCAGCCAAAACTCGTGGGGGTACTCCTATCCAGGCCCTGGTGCCATCTCTGCCTCTATGGCCGATGCCATAGACTACTTCATCGAATACGCTGGTTGCGATGAAAATGGCAACCAGCGTGCAGACTCGCCTATGAAGGGGGGGATTGTCATCTTCGCCGCTGGCAATGACTATATGGACTACCGAGCCTATCCCGCAGCCTATGAGAAGGTGGTGTCTGTCGGTGCTTTTGGCCCAGACTTTAAGCTCTCGGACTACTCCAATAGAGGAGACTGGGTGTCTATCCTAGCGCCTGGGGGTAATGACTGGATTGCTGATGGTGAGGTGATCAGCACCTTCCCCAACAATCAGTACAGCTATATGGTCGGGACGTCGATGGCTTGTCCGCACGTGTCGGGTATCGCTGCCCTAGTGGTCTCTGAGTATGGTAAGCAAGGCTTCACGGCCGAAGATCTCAAGAGCCGTCTGGTCAATGCCGTCAAGGACAGGGATGTCAATGCTGAGAACCCCACCACTCGTGGCCGCATGGGACGTGGATATATCGATGCCGTAGAGGCGCTCAAGCCTAGAGGCAACAAGGCTCCTAACCCTGTGCAAGAGGTACAGGTTGATGAGAGCATGACTGGGCTCAAGATTACGTTCAAGACTGTTGCCGACGAAGACGACGAAAAGGCTATCTCTTACAAGATCTTTGCCTCTACCTCGGCTCTGTCTGCCTCCAACCTCAGCAGCGCCTCATACACCAAGGAGATCTATACCCACTTCACGCCACTAGGCACAGAGGTCTCTCACTCCCTGGCTAACCTAGGCCTAGATACGAAGTACTACTTTGCCATCCAAGCCGAAGACAGATGGGGTAACGTCTCTGCGCCTTACTTCTTTGAAGGCAAGACGGGTAGCAACCAGGCTCCTCAAGTAAGCTGGGGTGATGAGGTAGCCCTTGTGCGTATCTCTGGCCAGGAGGTCGTTACCAGGACGATCAAGGTCACAGAGCCCGATGGACAGACGTGGCAATATATACTCAGCGGTGAGCAGCGTGGTGTCTCTGTCAAGAGAGATGGAGATGGGCTACTCGTAACGCTCAGAGCCATCGCCCCTGTGGGGACGCACCGAGCTACCGTCAAGGTAGTCGATATCTACGGTGCTACGGCACAGACCGATCTTGTCTTTGAGGTTTATAGCAACACCGCTCCAGGGCAATCGGCCAAGGTGATCGAGATGCCAAGGCTCTTTGTCCCTATCAATGCTACGCCCGCTCAGCTACTACTCTCAGACTACTTTGCTGATGCAGAGGGTGATGCTGTGACGTACTCCATCCGTACCCTTTCGGATGCCTCTGGCTCGACGCTCACGATCGATGGTCAAACGCTCAAAGTTGCCTCTACCAAGGTCGGAGCAGGCTCCTTTGAGATCTCAGCCAAGGATAGCCAGGGTATGACCCGTCGTGGGGTACTCCAGGTACAGGGTGTCCTCAGCGACCTGGTATATAGGGCCTATCCTATCCCTGCCACGACGACGCTCACCCTAGATATCAAGGCGCCTACGACTAGCGCCCTGGTGGAAGTGAGGAATGCCTCCGGGACGATTGTGCTGACCAAGACGATAGGAGCTCAGCAGGTTACGGCAGGAGCTCAGTCTCACACGGTTACGCTCAATGTCTCGCCTCTGGCTCCTGGGACCTACTTCCTCAATGTGTCGGTGGATGGTAAGAAATACACTCAGCCCTTTGTAAAGCAATAAGTTATGAGATACAACATTTTGTCAGTCCTACTGGCTTGTCTATTTTGCTCCGCCTCGGCCCTCTCGCAAGAGAGCGTCTCTCTCCCCTTCTTGCAAGCCAATCCCGACTTGCGTACTGGAGGTACAGCGGATGTCGTAGCCATGCACAAGAGAGG
>JBGYQR010000013.1:0-3395 GCA_041839075.1 Porphyromonas sp. | reverse complement strand
TTGATGATACAAATATCTGCCCGCTCATTGGGCTGGGCTGTACGTATGCCCATCATGAGGAGGCCTTGCCCTAGGGCTGAGGTCTCAGCAAAATTGAGCTTACAGCCTAGAGTATAGTAGGCTGCTGTCTTACTTTCAAAAACGTTACGATCCGTCACTTCCTCCGGTAGAAGCGTATGGCTAGGATGAGCGATACCCCTAGCCCCGTATAGAACCCTGCGATGAACTCATCCGAGACCCAGCTACTCAGGCGTAGCGTGATACCCAGCGTCATCATAAAGGCCATGATCCCCCAGGTCGTAGGCTTGAAGCATCGATACAGCGGGTGCTTAGCCCCCCCGCCCAAAGCCTGGACATAGGCCACATTGGGAGGTACAGCCCTGGGAAAGACTAGAAGGGAAAAAAACACGAACGCCCCCACCATCCACGCATACACCAGCCAACTGGGATCAATAGCCCTCCAGGCTACAAAGGCGATGGCAAGTACTTTGCCCCCGGCAAAGAGCCACAGGGCGATGGCGAGCGTATATAGACCTCGCTGGCTAATACTTATCATTTGCGATGTCGCGATCAGTCGCCTTAGTCTTGGATGATGTCGTCCAGGCTAGGCAGAGAGAAGCTCGAGAGCGCTCCCTCTTGGGGACTACCTCCGACGGGTAGAGGCGTGAGCTCTAGCTTATAACCTAGGTCAGCAAGCGAAGCGCCCAGCGCCTCAAAGATCTTCACAATATCTTCCTGATAGATATGTATGCGCTGGCGGTCACGCCCGCCCATGCCCGTGGCACTGCTCTTGCACTCCGAGAGTGCGAGGAAGCGATTGCCCCGACTATCCTCTTTGGCATCGACAAAGTACACGCGGTGACCCGCCTTGACGGTAAAGGAATTGATCTCTACACTCTTGCTCCTATCGTTACTCATACTAATCTTGCTCCGCTTGATTACTTAACTATGCTTGGTCTTACAAAATTCGTCATTCATCCCCGTTTATCCAAATACCCCCTAGGGACAAAGATAGGGACCTCCCACCACGACTAGCGAGAGCGTCCCCAAAGCAAGCTCGTAGCACACTACCCTCCGCGGTGGGTAACGTGCTACGAGCAGCTCTATATTGGTTGTCCTACGAAAGTATTTCGAGGGTTAGCCTAGTCGGCGTCGAGCATCAGTTGCTTGACGTACACGGCCTTCTGCATCTTCTTGCGATTAACGACAGATGGCTTGGTAAACTGCTGGCGAGCACGAAGTCTACGCATAGTCCCAGTACGCTCAAACTTTCTCTTGAAGCGCTTGAGTGCCTTCTCGATAGGTTCACCCTCCTTGATTGAAATTACGATCATAATCTCTGCTAAATTCTTTTGATATTGTTATTATACTTTCGTTCGGTAGTATGCTCTGGCGCAAACCAGGGGTACACTCCCCCAGACCTATCGCCTTACGAGCGCACAAAGTTAGGCACTATTTCCCTAAAAAACAAGCCCTATACCGACCAGCCAGCGACCTCCAGGGCGACCCAAGCCCACCCGCACAGCACCCTACAAGGGCAGACAAGCGGGAGGCTCCTACCCCTACGGTGGCAAGTCTTGGCCCGCCATCGCTCGGCCACCTGGGGGCTCCATGCCCCTTCTCTGCCCCCTGGGGACTAGAAGATCACCTGGGCGCGCAACTGCAAGGTGTGGAAGTCGATACCACGCTCTGGAATGCCCGTAATGGCTCCAAGAGAGTTGGCATACTTGTCGTTGTCCATATAGGTGTAGTTGAGGGCGAAGAGGATGTTGGCTCTAGGATACCAGTTGAGCCCCACCATCGTCGAGAGAGCTTTCCCGCCCATGATGGCATGCCCCTGCTTGTCATCGTTGAGGTCCACCTGACCTATACGAGCGATCAGCTCTAGGTTGCCCCCCTTGGCCACATTGGCCACAGGACTAAAGACGGCATCGGACGATACATAGGTGCGCTGGTTACCACGTAGCATGTACGACCCCGTGAGCGTCCACCCCGAGATCATATTATTGCCAGAGGTGCGCATCAGCCTAGTCATCAGGTACTCACCATTGAAGTAGAGCTTGTCAAACTTGACAGCCACCTCTACGCCGGCTAGACAATAGCTCTTGACATCACTGACACTAAAGCCCAAGAAGCGATGCCCGTCTATGGCCGACTCGGGGGCTCCCGCGTAGGTAACGGCTCTATCGCCTGTAGGTGTAGCCTCCGAAGGTTCGGGGCGACGCCAGCGTGCATATGCTCCGAGGTGCACGGTCGTATAGTCGTTGTTGATGGGGATGTAGGCCGCACGCATAGAGGCGCCATAGCCATCATCGCCACGATTGGCGACAGTGGTGCGGCTGCCTACCGTACCAGCATACACACCACCCGCTAGCCAGTGGTGACGGCCATAATTGACATAGGTCACCCCCCAATAGCGCTCGCCCCTGGTGAGCATCGCCACCGCCATAGGCGTCTGTACACTCAATAGGCGTGAGGCGGTATTGTTGTCCATACTCACAGGGTCCTTGAAGTACCCCATCGTCAGACGGCTACGACCATTGATATAGTAGTTGATGATAGCATCCGTGAGGCTTACCCTGCGGTTGGCAAAGTCTACGTCAAAGCGACCGAGCCACTTGGTGCCAAAGGTTGCATTGAGCCCTAGGCGTAGCTGCGAGAGGTTACCTGCGTTGGAGAACCTAAAGTCATCGCTACCATAGCGCACGCCATCAAGGTTGGTGCTAGGCACATAGACGGCGCCATCAAACGTTACACGACCATCGAAGCGAACCTTCAGGTCGTTGGTCCCGATCACGGTGGCACTTTCTTGAGCCCACACGACTGCCCCTAGGGACAGGAGGCAGGAGAGCGTAAGTATTAACTTTCTCATAGGCATTCCTTATCATTAGATATATGAGTAATAATATGTAGGAGACAAATGTAAACCCCAGAGGCAGAAAAAGCAAATTTTGCACAAACCCTTACATTACCAGGCCTATATACCGCAAAGAACTGAAACTTCACCTCTCTACTTAGGGGTACACCACGCCCTAGGGTTATGGATAATGCGCTGATTGCTACTCCCCCGCCAGTCTAGATGGGGGTCCTTGAGCGCCTCAACGAACCGCCCCTCGACGAGGACATCGATATACTCCAATGGCGCCTGCAACGAGGCGTCCTCTGCTATCTCCTCTATCGTGTAGCCGGTATAGCACCATATATTGAGCCCTGTCTCCGTCTTGAGCGTCCTAAGGAGCTCGGTCAGCTCCTCGGGGTTGTAAAACGGGTCTCCCCCCGAGAGCGTGATACCATCGAGCAAGGGGTTGGCCTTGATCTCCTGTATCATTTCCCTAAGCCAAGCGCTGGTCAGAGGCTTACCGCCCCGAGGGTCCCAGCTCTGCATATTATGACAG
>JBGYQR010000012.1:0-4318 GCA_041839075.1 Porphyromonas sp. | reverse complement strand
GAAAAAACCTCCCCACGGCGGAGATCCAGCATGGACTACCGCACCAGGGGAGGGTTCGCAAAGAGAGTAAAGGGGACGGGCTCGAAAGGGGAGAGCCCGAGGGGGAGAGGCCTAGAGCGCGAGGCCTACGCCTAGGCGGAGGTAGTTGAACGCGCTCTGGCTATGCAGGTCATAGCCCGCATCGACGCGCCATTGACCCAGCTGAGCCCCGAGGCCAACGCTCCACACGCTCACATCGCTCTGATGCGTATAGCCCCCACGCAGAGCCAGCGCCGAGAGCAACTGGTACTCGGCGCCTAGGCCGATCAGTGCCGAGCGCTCACCGCCCTCGGCCTTGAAGAAGCTAGAGGCGCGCACCCCAAGCGTCAGACGCTGGTCCTTGAGAAACGACACCGCCAGCGAAGCATTGCAGCTAGAGGGGAGGGCGTACTTAGTACCCTGCTCGCCATAGCTGTACTTGCCCCCGAGGTTGTCGAGCGAGAGCACAGACACCAGGCGCGCTACCGTCCTGCCCTTGGAGGTGAAGTCCGTGCGATAACTACCCCCGACAGAGAAGGTCAGCACATCGGCATTGAGCGAATTGTACGACTGCACGAAGCTACCGCGAGCAAAGGCAGCGAACGCCCTATTGAAGCGATAGGCATAGCCCAGGTCTATCGTCCAGTCGCGCGGATTGATCTGCCCGCGCACCATCCCACTAGAGGAGACGAAATCACGCTCTGCCAGACCCAGATAGCGAGCCCCCAGGAGCACAGCATGCCTGCCCATACGATAGCTCCCCGTGATGGTCGCCATCTGGCTAGAGAGGTCGCCACGATCGGTCGTCAGCCCCAGGATGGCCTGGGCGCGTAGCTTGCTCGAGCAGCAACCCTCCAGCACATCAGTGGGCGAGGAGTAGAGGTTGCCCGTCGCCTTGGGAGAGATAACGCCTGCCATACCAGCAGCCCGCACATCTTGTTGCAAATGCAGTACAGGCAGTGCGCCCGACTGAGCCGTGGCGCTCACCCCCAGGGAGAGAGCGGCCACAGCAGTGAGGATTATATTCTTGATCATATACCAATGAGCAGATTATCGTTTGACGAATGGTTTGCGTACGCTCTTGCCACTAGCCGAGGCTTCGAGTACATAGCTTCCCGAGGGCAGAGCAGAGATGTCGAGACTCGCTAGCTGGGTGCTATCTACGGCGAGCGTGCGGCGCAGGATCTGCGTACCCGTAGCTGAGTAGATAGTTACCTCTAGAGACTTCACCCCAGACTGCACGCGGAGGTTGAGCATCTTGGTCGCGGGCGAGGGGTATAGGAGCTGGACGAGCTCATCCTTGATGCCCTCTACCTCTACGATAGCCTTGGCCGTGAGCCCCTTGGGGTCTGTGGCCACCACCTCAAAGGCCGACACGCCTAGAGCGCTTGCCTTGAGCGTGAGCACACCGCTGGTAGCACTCTGCAGAGAAGCCTCGGCAGAGCCCGTACCGATCTGACGCACGGTGTAGGTCAGCGCATCGCCATCAGGGTCAGCGAAGTACGTCCCCAGGTTGAGCGTCGTGGTCTGACCTGTGGGGAGGTAGAGACGCTCGGGACGCTTCTGCACCACAGGAGCCAGGTTACGGTAGATCTCGAAAGGTACAGCCACCTGGTCGGTAGCCCCTAGTTCGTCTCGTACCTCGATGGTGAGGATATACTTACCTATGCCTGCACGCACACGGAGCTGCAAGACGAGGACGTGTGCCTCCTTGGTAACGACAGCGCCGTGGTTGTGCCCGACGAACTGCCACGTCCAGCTATGGCCATCGGCATCCGTTACAGGCAGGCGCAACTCATAAACCTCATCGCCCGAGATACGTATGGGTGCTACGTCAGGCATCGTGATACGGGGGGCATTGTTGCTCAGCGTGCGCACGGTGGTGAAGGATGGCTTACCCGTGTTGCCCCACTTGTCGTAGGGGATGATGGCAAAGTAGTACTCCGTATCGGCCGAGAGCCTTGTGAAAGTACGGCTGATGCGCTCGCCCACCTTGGCTCCTGCCTCGACAATCTTGGAGAAGCCCAGGGTGGGGAGGTCTGCCTCGGTGAAGGGGCTCGCCTCGCCATAGAGGTAGTAGCCAAAGGCCTTGACGTCTTCGGCATCGGGAGCTACGTTCCAAGAGATGGTGACGCCACCATGCGTTACGGTGGGGTCGGCCCATACCACCGTCGAGGGAGCGGTGTTGCTGGCCAGCTCAGCCGCCGAGGGTTCGTCGGCAAGCGCCTTGGCCGCATCGATGTAGCCACCACCGAGCTTACCGAGGTAGGTGGGGTTAATCTCGTTGATGCTCTGCGCCTTGAGCGAAGTCAGGAGGCGACGCTTGAGGTCTTCGTTGGTGAAGCCTGGCCCGCCATGCTTAGAGACCACGAGGGCAGCGATACCCGACACGTGGGGGCAAGCCATCGACGTCCCCTGCATATAGCCGTACTGGTTGCCAGGGAGGGTGCTGAGCACCTTACCATTGTTGTAAAACATGTCCCCGCCTGGAGCCGTGATGTCTACCCACGTCCCGAAGGTCGTAAAGTAAGAGGCGCGGAAGTCGGGTGCCATAGACGCCACCGCGATGACAGCATCGTAAGACGCCAGGGCAGCGCGGTATTCGTAGCCCTCGTTGCCGGCAGCGAAGATGACTACCCCACCCTTCATAGGCGAGTCGTCGCGCTGGTTGCCATTGTTGTCGCAACCTGCATTTTTGATGAAGTAGTCGATGGCAGCCTTGTAGGAGGCAGGGAGCTCAGTCTGGTGAGGTTGCCCCCAAGAGTTTTGACTGATGACGGCGCCCGCATCTGCCCCGTACTTGATGGCGCGCTCGAAGCCTCCCGAGAGGCTCTGGCCATTGGCAGGGTTGGTAGCAAACGTCTGACAGGTGATCAGGCGTATACCGCTATCCTCGGCTCCGTTACCCCCAGCTACACCAGCCACACCGACAGCGTTGTTGCTACGTGCGGCCACGGTACCAGCTACGTGCGTACCATGCGAGTGGGGCACGATGGCGGGTTGGTTCATCACAAAGTTGTAGCCATATATATCGTCCACGAGGCCATTGCCATCGTCGTCTACACCAGCCGTACCAGCGAGCTCTCTGGGATTGGCGTGCATACTGCCACGTAGGTCTTCGTGGTCGATGTCGATACCACCATCGACCACGGCTACGATGACGTTGGGCTTACCCTTCTCTATCTCCCAGGCGGGGAAGAGGTTGATGTCTGCCCCAGCCTCTGAGCGCACATAGGTACCCTGGTTGTGGTAGTGCCACTGCATGGGGAGCAGAGGGTCGCTGGCGGGGAGATCACCCCCCGAGCGCAGGGTAGAGACGCCAGCCTCGCTATATAGCACAGGCTTGATGTCGGGCAAGGCTCCCTGGTAGACCAGCTCGGTGATCTGCACCCCCGAGTAGTCAGCCGCCAAAGCCATAGCCTTGGTGCGCTTCTCTAGGGCACGCTGAGGGTCGCTCTCGGGCGTGAGCTTGATGTCGTACCACAGGTGCAGACCATCACGGCGCGTACGGGGCTCGTACTCCCCAGCGTAGGGGAAGACACGCTCGAGGCTCTCAGCCCCCAGGAGGCTGAGTAGCTCGTCCGTCTCGGAGCCAGCCGAGCGCAAGGCATTGCTGGCGATAGCCGCCTCGATGCGCTCTGCCGTAGCACGATCGAAGCGCACACGGATGACGTCTATCATCGTCAGAGGAGTGGCGGAGCTAGCGACCTGCTCGACAGCGGTAGTTTGCTCCTCGTCGGGCCCCATCAGCTCGAGGTCGTCTTGCTGACACCCCACCAGGAGCGTAGCCCCTAGGGCGAGGGAGGCCACTAGCTTATACTTATTCATATATGTACTCATCGTTAGGGAACGTAGAAATAGATAGCAGAGACATACTCACTGGCCGTGCCTGCGTTGTGTAGGCGTATGGCAGCCTGTATCTTGCGGGTGCTATTGTTGATGATGATCGACTTGTTGTTGCCCGCCTGGTAGCCAAGCTGCTCGAAGCCTGCCTGGCGCAGGATGGCGACAAACTCGTCGGTAAAGAGGAGGTTGCCCCGGTGGAACCAGAAGAACTTCTTGGTCATCTCTGGCGACGCGGGGAAGACGTGCACGAGCTGCTTGATACGGTGCTCCTGGGGCGTATCCGAGAGGTAGTACGACGTGCTGGCAAAGGGCAGCTGGTAGCTAGCGCCTGCCGTCCAGTCTATCTGAAGGCCATACGAAGCGTTGGGCACACCGGCGGGGTTGGTAGACACGCCACCGCGCGCCTCTTCCCAGGCCTGGATGCGGTCGGGGCCGTACGAGTACCAGGTCGCCT
>JBGYQR010000011.1:0-2520 GCA_041839075.1 Porphyromonas sp. | reverse complement strand
TGAGCGTCTCTTGGGTACGCTGAGCGGAGGCCGAGCTCACGGCTAGCATCGTAGAGCCTACGGCCACCAGGGCCAGGCGAGATAGTCGTCGAGTCATTATATTCATCTTGATTATGATTGGCACTCCTACAAAGATAGCAAGACTCCGCCATTTGAGCTACTCCTCTGTGGTGCGGGCTCCTTGTCGTCTCTCCCCTCTACCCTAGAGCCCCTCGGGGCTCTAGGGTAGAGCGTCCCAGGGCTCTAAGTTGGAGCCCTGGAGGGGTAAAAATTAACCCTCCTCAACCCATGGCGTGCAGGGAGCTCAATAATTTGTCTACCTTTGTAAAGAGAAATAGAATAAAATAAACAGAATACAAAAGACAAGACAATGAGTTTCATCAAGGAATTTAAGGAGTTTGCCGTTAAGGGCAACGTGATGGATATGGCTGTCGGTGTGATCATCGGTGGCGCGTTTGGCAAGATCGTTACCTCGCTGGTAAACGATGTGATCATGCCCCCAATAGGTATGCTCGTGGGTAAAGGCTTCACGGATCAGAAGCTCGTACTACGCGATGCCGTGGCTGAGCAACTCAACGAAGCCGGCGAAGTGATTACGGCTGCTGTACCCGAGATTGCTATCAACTATGGTAATTTCATTCAGACGACGGTAGACTTCCTGATCATCGCCTTCATCATCTTCATGGTCATCAAGGGGGTAAATCAGCTTCGCCGTCAGCCCGAGCCCGAGGCACCTGCGGCTCCTGCTCCAGACCCAGCAGACATCGCTCTACTGAAGGAGATCCGCGACGAGCTTCGCAAGCGCAACAACGCCTAGAGCTCCCGCTCAGCCTCCTAGGCTAATACTCTAAGCCAATCCCCCCGCACGCCTCTTGGGTTGTGCGGGGGGATTGCTTTTGGGGGTCAGCCTCTAGGGGCTGGGGCAACAGGGGCACCTCTCTAGGGCTCCGAGGGGACGATACGCCCATCGCGCAGGGTGATACAGCGATCGGCTCGAGCTGCCAGGGCTGGGTCGTGGGTAACGAGTACGATGGTCTGGCCGAGCTCGTCGCGTAGGCGAAAGAACAGGTTGTGCAATTCCTCTTTGTTTTGCGTATCGAGGCTACCCGAGGGTTCGTCAGCAAAGATGACCTTGGGGGCGTTCATCAGAGCCCTGGCCACGGCTACCCGCTGACATTCTCCCCCCGACATTTCCTTGGGCTTGTGGTCGGTGCGTGCCTCGAGGCCCAGCATCCCCAAGAGGTGCTCCGCCCGAGCGCGCGCTTGCCTAAGCTCGGTGCCGACGATCAGGGCAGGGACGAGCACGTTCTCCACCGCTGTGAGCTCGGGCAACAGCTGGTGGCTCTGAAAGACGAAGCCCAGCGACCTACTGCGCATCTCAGCCGTGGCGCGAGCGCTGAGGGTCGAGACCTCACGGCCGTCGATGACCAGACGCCCGCCCTCATCGGCGCTAGAGAGGGTACCTAGGATCTGCAAGAGGGTGGTCTTGCCCGCTCCGCTCGCCCCCACGATGGAGACTATCTCCCCAGGGAGGATAGAGAGGTCTATACCCTTGAGTACCTGGAGGTCGCCGTAGCTCTTGCGTATATCGGTGGCTTGTATGATGGGAGACATGGGACAGGGTGGATAGAGTGGATGAATGCAGGGCTAGGGGGCGAGGCGGTCGATCGTCCAGCCTCCCTCAGCCGAGGGAAGGTAGAGGAACCTATCGTGCAGACGGCTGTCGCGCCCCTGCCAAAACTCGATGCGCTCGGGCACGACGGCTAGCCCGCCCCAGCTCTCGGGGCGTGGGATATGCTGACCGATGAAGCGGGCACTCTCCAGGGCGAAGAGCCCCATGATATACTCCCTCGAGGGGATGGGCTGGCTCTGAGGCGATATGCGCGCTCCGATACGGCTCTTGTAGGGGCGCTGGTCAAAATAGGCGTCGCTCACCTCGGGGGCAACGCGCTCGACCCGCCCCTCGATATGTATCTGTCGCTCCACTTCGTGCCAGAGGAAGGTCAGCGCCACGTGGGGGTTCTCCTCCATCTGCTGCCCCTTGCGGCTGTGGTAGTTGGTGTAGAAGATGAGGCGTCCGTCGAGTATCTCCTTGAGCAGGACGGTACGCATACTGGGGCGCCCCTCTTTGGTGGCGCTGGCGACGATGACAGCCGTAGGCTCGTTCACTTTGAGCTCGACGGCCTCTCTGAGCCACTGGGCGACGAGCTCCAGCGGGTCAAGGGGTAGGTCCTTGCGCCTGAGGGCGCGGGACGAATACTCCCTGCGTATATGCTCCAAATGTAGATCACTCATAAATTGCCTGGTGCGCTTGGTGTTTGCATTATCGCCCTCAAAGGTAATGTCTTTGCTCGGCTTATGGAGCATCCCGAGAGGACGAGTGATGGTGCCCCTGTCTCTCACCTTGGAGGTAGCCCCCAGCCTCTAGAGGCCAAGCGACATACCTCCCTACCCCTTGGGGCTGTCGCCAAAGAGCTTGCCGATGATGTCGCCCTCCTCGCCCCAGTAGAGGTGGGTATA
>JBGYQR010000010.1:0-2599 GCA_041839075.1 Porphyromonas sp. | reverse complement strand
TAGAGGAAGTCGTTGCTGCTCACCACGGTAACGAACTCGAGCCCGCTGGGGAGGTCCTTGGAGAGCTCCTCGAGGCGTTTGGTGATGCGGTTATTGACCTCGGTGGCGTTGGCACCTGCTACCTGAGAGACCATGAAGTTGGTACCTGGTTTGCCATTGATGAAGCCCTTGAAGCCATAGGACACCGCCCCGAGCTCCACGTCGGCCACGTCGCCCAGGCGCAGTACCGACCCATCACTGAGCGAGCGCAAGACGATGTTTTTGTACTCCTCGACATCGGTCAGACGCCCCTTGTACTTGAGCGTGTACTGGTAGGTAGCATCGCCGTCAAGACCCAGCGAACCAGGCGAGGCCACGATGTTTTGCTGAGCCAGGGCAGCGCTGATGTCGCTAGGTATGAGGCCATACTGCGCCATCACAGAGGGCTTGAGCCATAGGCGCATGCTGTATGCACTGCCGAAGCTCATCACATTACCCACGCCCTCGATACGCTGAAGCTCGGGGATAACGTTGATGTTGAGATAGTTGGAGATAAACAGCTGGTCGTACCTACCATCGGTGCTCACTAGACCACCCACCTGGAGGAAGCCCGACTGCTGCTTGGCCACCGTTACCCCGATCTGCGTCACCTCGGCAGGCAGTAGTGCCTGGGCACGCGAGACCCTATTCTGCACATTGACGGCAGCCATATCGGGGTCTGTGCCCTGCTCGAAGTAGATGGTGATGGTAGCCGACCCGTTGTTGGCCGCGCTACTGGTCATATAGACCATGTGCTCGACGCCGTTGATGGCCTCCTCGAGAGGCATCACGACGCTACTCTGTACCGCTGCGGCATCGGCCCCTGGGTAGCTCGCCGATACGTTGATCGTCGGCGGGGCGATGTTGGGATACTGCTCGACGGGCAGGGTAAACAGGGAGATGAGCCCTACCACCAGGAGCAGTATCGATATGGAGATGGCCAGTACCGGCCGTTTGATGAATATGTTCCCTTTCATAAGCGCATTGTCTTATTGTCCACCCAGGGACTATTGTACAGGCGTGCCCTCGCGCAAGAGGCCAGCGCCCTCGGCTACGATGACGTCGCCCGAGGAGAGACCGCTACGCACGATATAGTGGTTGGCATCCGCCCCCATAGAGACCTCGATCACGACCGAGGTGGCCTTGCCGTCTACGACCTTGTAGGCGATGACCTTGTCTTGCAGGCGCACGGTAGCCGTCTGTGGGATCACCAGCACGCCCTGCTCCTTCTGCCCCAGCACCACAGAGCCAGTAGAGCCACTGCGCAGGATGCGGTCGGGGTTGGGGAAGCGCGCCCTAATGGTCGAGGCGCCCGTCTGACGGTCGATGACCCCGCTAGCGGCCTCGACACGACCAGGGTGGTTGTAGAGCGAGCCGTCGCTCAGGGTAAGGCTAACGGCGTCCATCTGAGCGATGGCCTTATCGACCGAACCATACTGGCGCGAGAGCTCGAGGAGCTGGCGCTCGGTGAGGGAGAAGTAGACAAACATCTCGGCATTGTCCGAGACGGTCGTCAAGGGCTGAGGTAGCGAAGGGCCCACCAGGGCACCAGCGCGGTAGGGCAAGGCGCCCACGACGCCATCAGCAGGGCTCGACACCGAGGTGTACGAGAGGCTGTTGCGCGCGTTGGTCTCGGCCGCCCGAGCCTGCCCCACCGTAGCCTCGGCGGTGCTCAGCGCGTTGCGGCTCATCAGGAGCTCCATGTCGCTGATGATCTTTTGCTCGTGTAGACGTACCTTGGCCTCGTAGGTCAAGCGTGCTGAGGCCAGAGCTGCCTCGGCCGACTGGCGCGAAGCTGTCGCCTGAGCCAAAGCCGCCTGGTAGGGCACCTGGTCTACGACGAAGAGCACCTGCCCACGGCGCACGTGCTGTCCCTCTACGACCAGCACCTTGGAGAGCGTCCCCGATACCTGAGGGTAAATGTCGGTATCCTGCTGACCGCGGATGGTCGCAGGGTAGGCCGTCGAGACCTCGGTATCTTGAGGCGCTAGGGTGAGGAGCTTATAGCCCTGTGGAGCCTGCCCCCCGGGCTGAGCTTGCTGCTGGTTGCCCGACGAGCACCCCACTAGGAGTATACCAGCCATGGCGAGGCTGGCAAGCGAAATCGTTCTTTTTAGCATAGTTATATAATCTACTATATGTGGTATCCTTGTCTATGTCGTACCCGAGGGGACGCGCTCAAATGGGGCGCCCAAGAAGAACACCCCACCCGCATCGCAACCTATTCCCAAGGTACGCCTTATCTACGTTAAACACCCGAAGGCTCAAAAGGTTTAGTATACCCCCCTCGCTCCGAGGCGTTATTATCCCCCGGTGCCCCCTCCCCCACCCCTGGATCCAAGGGGCTCAGCCCCTCCCCAAAACGCCCCTACCTAGAGCCCCGAGGCGCGCTAACCTAAAGCCCCGAGGCGATCCAACTTAGAGCCCCGAGACGCTCCAACTTAGAGCCCCGAGGCGCGCTAACCTAAAGCCCCAAGGCGATCCAACCTAGAGGGCTGGGGGGGGCTAGGGCGACGGCTTGCGCGGGAGAGGGACGCCTTGCCCTGGAGCACGGGAGGGGGCGACCAGCACGGGAGTAGCT
>JBGYQR010000009.1:0-2800 GCA_041839075.1 Porphyromonas sp. | reverse complement strand
GACGGAGCAAGCCTCGAGGATATGGACCAGTGGACAGACAAGGCTGGCCTCCCCCGCAATGGTAAGACCTACCTCTATGATGGAGGTACGGGTGAGCGCTTTGACCAGCCTGCTACTGTCGGGGTTACTTACTTCCTCAAGCTGGGGCACATGGTCGATGACAAGATGCACGCCCGCTCTATCGGCCCCTACTCGCTCATCACACAGCAACCACTTGGTGGTAAGGCTCAGTTTGGTGGTCAGCGCTTCGGGGAGATGGAAGTGTGGGCCCTGGAGGCCTTCGGTGCTGCGCATATCCTGCAAGAGATCCTCACTGTCAAGAGTGACGACGTGCAGGGACGTAGCAAGACCTATGAGGCCATTGTCAAGAACGACCCCATGCCCACGCCTGGTATTCCCGAGTCGCTCAATGTGCTCTTGCATGAGCTCAAGGGGCTAGGTCTAAGTTTTGAGCTCAAGTAAAACTATCGATGCTCACCATCCACTAGGCGCCTGGCAAATAGGGAGCCTAGTGGATGAGAGGCATACCAATCAACACTGAATATATGGCATTCAAAAAGGATAATAAGGTAAGGACGAGCAACTTCTCCTCCATCCGCGTATCGCTAGCTTCTCCCGAAGAGATCTTGTCGGACTCGCACGGAGAGGTCCTCAAGCCTGAGACGATAAACTATCGTACCTACAAGCCTGAGCGCGATGGTCTTTTCTGCGAGCGTATCTTCGGACCTGTCAAGGACTTCGAGTGTCACTGCGGTAAGTACAAGCGTATTCGTTATCGCAATATCGTCTGCGACCGCTGTGGAGTAGAGGTTACGGAGAAGAAGGTGCGCCGTGAGCGTATGGGGCATATCAAGCTGGAGGTGCCTGTGGCACACGTTTGGTACTTCCGCTCCAACCCCAACAAGATGGGGCATCTCTTGGGCATCCCCGCCAAGAAGCTAGAGGCTATCGTCTACTACGAGAGCTATGTGGTCGTGCAGCCTGGTTGCCTGGCCGATGAGGTTACGCCCCATCAGGTCATCGGGTCTGAGGCCGATACCTTCCCTTACTTCGATCGCGCCGAGGCGATTAACCCAGGCAATGACCAGCTAGATGATAGCGATCCAACGAAGTTCATCTGTCGTACGGGAGCAGAGGCTCTCTACGACCTGCTGTGTCGCCTCGACCTAGATGCACTCTCCTATGAGCTGCGCCACAAGGCCAGTACCGATACGTCGCAGCAACGTAAGAACGACGCCCTTAAGCGCCTTCAGATCGTAGAGAGCTTCCGTCAGAGCAAGGAGCACAACCGCCCCGAGTGGATGATCCTCAAGGTGCTCCCTGTGATCCCACCCGACCTCCGCCCTCTCGTGCCTCTGGATGGCGGACGCTTTGCCACCAGCGACCTCAACGACCTCTATCGCCGTGTCATCATCCGCAACGCCCGTCTGCGTCGTATGCTCGAGATCAAGGCTCCCGAGGTCATCGTGCGCAACGAGAAGCGTATGCTCCAGGAGGCCGTAGACTCGCTCCTAGACAACTCGCGCAAGTCAAGCTCTGTACGTAGCGACAGCAACCGCCCCCTCAAGTCTCTCTCTGATAGCCTCAAGGGTAAGCAAGGCCGCTTCCGTCAGAACCTCCTCGGTAAGCGTGTGGACTACTCTGCCCGCTCGGTTATCGTCGTAGGGCCTGAGCTCAAGATGCACGAGTGTGGTATCCCCAAGCACATGGCAGCGGAGCTTTATAAGCCTTTTGTTATCAGCAAACTTATCGAGCGCGGTATCGTCAAGACTGTCAAGAGCGCCAAGAAGATTGTAGACCGTAAGGAACCCGTCGTATGGGATATCCTCGAGCATGTGATGAAGGGACATCCCGTGCTCCTAAACCGCGCTCCAACGCTGCACCGCCTCGGTATCCAGGCTTTCCAGCCCAAGATGATCGAGGGTAAGGCTATTCAGCTACACCCGCTGGCTTGTACGGCCTTCAACGCTGACTTTGACGGTGACCAGATGGCTGTCCACCTCCCCCTCAGCCCCGAGGCTGTGCTGGAGGCTCAGACGCTGATGCTCGCCTCGCACAATATCCTCAACCCCGCCAATGGTGCGCCTATCACTGTCCCCTCGCAGGACATGGTGCTTGGGCTCTACTATATCACCAAGCTGCGCTCTGGTTCTAAGGGCGAGGGCTCGGTATTCTACGGAGCAGAGGAGGCTACCATCGCCTACAACGAGGGTAAGCTCGCTATGCACGCTCCCATCAAGGTGCTGGTCGATGATGTCATCGATGGCAAGCCCGTGCGCCACCTGGTGGAGACGTCGGTAGGTCGTCTGATCGTCAATGAGTTCGTACCTCGTCAGGTTGGCTATATCAACGAGGTGCTCAGTAAGCGTGCCCTACGTGGCATTATCGGTCGTGTCATACAGGTCTGCGGGGTCGCTACGACGGCCAAGTTCCTAGACGATATCAAGGACCTTGGGTTCTATATGGCCTTCAAGGGCGGTCTGTCTTTCAACCTCGGAGACGTGATCATCCCCGAGGCTAAGGAGCGTATCATCAAGGAAACCTACGAGACGAAGGTGCAGCCCATCATCGACAACTACAACATGGGTAGCATCACGGACAACGAGCGCTACAACCAGGTGATCGATGCTTGGACCACCGCCACCAATCAGATCGTCTCTATCCTGATGGACGAGATCAGCAAGGACAACCAGGGCTTCAACTCTATCTACATGATGATGGACTCTGGGGCACGTGGTAGCAAGGAGCAGATCCGTCAGCTCTCTGGTCTGCGTGGTCTGATGGCCAAGCCTCAGAAGAG
>JBGYQR010000008.1:0-3861 GCA_041839075.1 Porphyromonas sp. | reverse complement strand
GGAGCCTAACGTCAAGAAGAAGTAAGCTCCGCCCCAACCGCACGCCTAGGGGTATGCACCCTGGGCGGTAAACGACTGGCACCTCGCCACAGCAAAGCCTAGTCTTTGCTGTGGCGAGGTGCTTATTGGGAGGCGACCTGGGCCTGGGGACAATCTCATTGGCCCCCAGGGGGGCTCTACCTAGGGGCAAAGCAAGATTTCAACCGAGGGGACATTATACCTATAAACGCCAGTGCCTGGTGCCCTTAGACCACCGCGCACTCAGGGTCAATCTACGTCATCGATTTAGTTTTTAGGATAACATTCTTTTATGACTTCCCTACACCACGTTTGGAGCCGAAGCCTAAGATGCCCCCTAGTAGCCCTGCTACTCCTCTCGGGCGCGCTTCGCGCCCTCGGACAACAGACCTACACCCTCAGTGGCTATGTACTGGATGCCGAGAGCAAGGAGACACTCATAGGAGCAGCCGTCTACGCCCCCGAGCTCAAGCAAGGGGTCTATACCAACGCCCACGGCTTCTTTAGTCTAACGCTCAATCAGCCCATCAGTCAGCTCTCGGTAAGCTATGTGGGCTACACGCCTCGTGTCTTTAGCAACATCAAGCCCACCTCGCAGAGCATGAGCATCGAGCTCCGCTCGTCTGAGACGCTCGACGAACTAGTCGTCACCGCCGAGTCGCGCCAGCTCAGAGCGCCCGTAGCCGGTGCCCTAGAGATACCTGTACATATCATCAAGGCCACGCCCGCCCTGCTGGGGGAGAGCGACCTGATGAAAGCCTTGCAGATGACCCCTGGGGTACAGAGCGGCACAGACGGTAGCGCGGGGATACACGTCCGAGGAGGAGGGCCAGACGAGAACCTCATCATCCTCGATGGCGTACCGGTGTACAACGTAGACCATCTCTTTGGGTTCTTCTCGGTCTTCACGCCCGAGGCGGTTAAGAAGGTAGACCTCTACAAGGGGAGCTTCCCCGCTCGCTACGGAGGACGCCTCTCCTCGGTGGTGGATGTACGTACCAACGATGGCAACCTGCAGAGCTACCACGGGACACTCAGCATAGGCCTATTGTCTGCCAAGGCGCACCTCGAGGGGCCTATCATCAAAGACCGCACCAGCATCAATGTCTCGGCTAGGCGCTCTTACCTAGACCTGATGATACAACCCTTCCTCGACGAGGAGACCAAGGGGGGCTTCTACTTCTACGACTTCAACGCCAAGATACAGCACCGCCTAAGCAACCGCGACAGGCTGTATCTGAGTGCCTACAAGGGGCTCGATCGCTTCCACTCCAACTTCAAAGAATCTAGCTCGTCCTCGTCCTACAACAGCAAGGGAAGCTTCGACTGGGGCAATACCCTGCTGAACCTCCGCTGGAACCATATCTTCTCCGACAAACTATACGCCGACTGGACAGCCTCCTACACCCGCTATCACTTCGACATTGCTACCCACTACAAAGAGTACGAGCGAGGCCGCCTCGTCTCCGACACCCACGCCAGCTACCACTCGGGCATCAGAGACCTGGCCTCACACCTCAACCTCCACTACATCATATCCCCGCAGTGGGAGATGCGCTTTGGGGCTGAGTATATCCACCACCGCTTCGAGCCCGAGGCCTATGGCTACAACGCCACTGGAGAGGATCGCCCTAGCGATGAGGCCATCGCTGCCCTCAAGAGGGGCAACCGCACTATCCCAGCCCACGATGCCGCCGTCTATATCGAGAGCAAGCGACACCTAGGCAAGCGCTGGCTCGTCAATATCGGGTTGCGAGGAGCCCTCTTTGCAGTAGACGGCAAGAGCTACCTCTCTGTCCAGCCTCGTATGGACGTAGACTACAAGGTCTGCGACCAGCTCTCGGTGCAACTGGCCTTTGCCCACATGAGCCAAAACGTACACCTCTTGACCTCGGCCATGACGCTCCCTACCGACCTATGGGTGCCCACCACAGGACATATCAAGCCGATGACGAGCGACCAGCTCAGCCTAGGGGCGAAGCTCAACCTAGGCAAAGGCTGGAGCCTCACGGGCGACCTGTACTACAAGCAGATGGCCAATATCCTGGAGTACAAAGACGGAGCGAGCTTCATAGGCAACTCCCTAAGCTGGGAGAGCAAGGTAGAGATGGGCAAGGGGCGTGCCTATGGCCTAGAGCTCATGCTGATGAAGCAGATGGGACGTACCACGGGCTGGCTAGGCTATGCGCTCTCTAGGAGCGAGAGGCGCTTCCCCGATGGGACGATCAATGGCGGGCGATGGTTCCCCTACAAGTACGATCGTCGCCATAGCCTCAACCTCGTCATCTCGCACCAGGTATCGCGCCGCATCGATCTATCGGCCAGCTGGGAGATGTACACGGGAGGCACGATGACGGTCGGAGTAGAGCGTCAGCACATCGCCGTACCTGATGGCGATAGCGAGGGCTCGTTGGGATACTATGGCTCGTCTATTGCGACCTACATCCCCGAGCGCAACAACTACCGCCTGCCCATTACCCATCGTCTGAATGCCAGCATCAACTTCAACCGCTTCCACAAGAATGGTGCACGCAGTATCTGGAATATCAGCGTCTTCAATCTCTACAACGCCAAGAACCCATCCTTCATCCTACCTGGTGCCGCGTGGGACTCCAACGGCGAGTCGCATAGGCTGACTAAGTTTACCCTCCTTCCGCTCATCCCATCGGTGTCTTACACCTATAAGTTCTAGCCCGACAATGAAAGCTATCTATACCCTCGGAGCAAGCCTCCTTTTCCTCCTCCTACATAGTGCCTGCCGAGAGAGCATCGACATACCTCGGGAGATGGAGACCAAGACCCCTACGCTCAGTTGCCTCGCCCAAACGGGGAGCGCCTCGGAGCTTACGGTATATCTCTCGCGCACCAGCCTATGGGAGCCGACAGCTCTACCTGGGGCTAGCGTAAGCCTCTCGGTCAATGGCACAGAGCGCGCCCAAGGCCAGCAAGAGATCCGACCCACCACCTCGGGGTACGAGATCTATACCCGCTATCTGATGACAACTAGCCTAACCCCTGGCGACGAGGTGGTGCTCAAGGTAACCACGCCACAGGGCGAAGAGCTCACGGCCTCTCAGCGCGTCCCCCAGGAGCCTATACTGCTCAGCGCTACGATGGGCGAATATGTCTCTGGCTCCTACCGGAGCTACTACCCTCTGAAGGTAACCTTGCGGGACCATCCTCAAGAAAGCAATTACTACCGCATCGTCCTCAAGGCCAAAGTCGTGTGCTATGCCCCCGAGGACACCAACCGGCAGAGACCTATCTATATCCCCACCAGCTACGTCAAGGCAAACTACCGCAAGGACTTCATCCTCTGCGATGGATCCCCTAGAGGTATTGTCGAGGAGGACGCAGACATAGGGGAGCTGTCTGGTAATTCCTTCAGCAACCGCTACCTCACGTTTGACGACCACCTCTTCTCTGGGCAAGAGGCGAGCATCAACCTAGAGCTCGAGAGCGTTGGCTTCTCCAGGTATGAGGCACTCTCGGCTATTGATCCTAGGCAATACCCCAATGGCGTCGAGGTCTCTCACTTCGAGCTCAGCCTACAGCTAGAGGGTATCACCCAAGACGCCCATAGGTACTACCGCTCTCTCTCGAGCATACGGGACGATAGATACGACCCCGAGGATCCCTTCACGACCCCCATCAAGCTATACAGCAACGTACTCAATGGCACTGGCATCTTCGCCATAGGTACACGCACTAGGGCGATCACCTTCGAGGGGACTAACCTCTAAACCTCCTAGGACTAGCAGTCAAAAGGCTCGGGTCGGAGCACACCTGGTGTGCTCCGACCCGAGCCTTTTGACTAAGGGGGGCTAGCGAGCTAGGTCTACT
>JBGYQR010000007.1:0-3095 GCA_041839075.1 Porphyromonas sp. | reverse complement strand
ACGATGGTGGAGAAATGTCTCTATGGCTATATGCGCAGTCGTAGCCAGGCGCACTCCGATGTGAGGCGTCCCGACTATACACCCGAGGAGCGCAACTTCCAGTGGTCGGTGCGCGCCAGCCTAGGGCTGGAGTATAGGCTGAGCGGAGGGCTACACCTCTTCGTCGAGCCCCAGGTAAGCTATTACCTAGATAATGGTAGCCTCATCAAGAGCTACTACAAGGAGCACCCCCTCTCGTTTGACTTCCAGCTCGGCTTCCGCTGGACTCTGCCTGGAGGCTCGCGCTAGGGGCCTAGTTCGCCTCCTGGGCTAAAGCAAATCGTCCTAATAACGTCAAGACGAAAGCACCGCTACCATCCCCAACGAAGGGAGATCGGTAGCTGTGCTTCTTGTTGTGAGGTGCTAGGGGTGGCGGGCTGCTAGATACGCTCCTTGATCAGTCCACGGCGGTAGGCCTCGAGGAGCTGCTTGAGGTCTGCCACCTGCTCGGCCAGTACACGCCCCTTGTTGGTATCCTTGACGAGCATGCGGTGCGAACTAAACTCCTTGATGACCGAGACACTATCGATGTCTTCCATGTGTTCTATGGCGTCCTTGGTGGAGCTGAAGGGGTCGTGCTTGACCAGGTGTAGGCCGTGCGAATTGAATATCAGCGTGTACCCAGCTATGCCCGTGCTAGACTGGTAGGCCTTGCTAAAGCCCCCGTCGATGAGCATGAGCTTACCTCCGGCTTGCAGAGGGTTCTCCCCCTTGCTGGCCTTGACAGGTACGTGACCATTGATGATGTGGGTGTCGGGGCCCTCGAGGCCAAACTCCGCGAGGATACGCTCGCATACCTCCTGCTCGAGGCGGTAGATATAGTAGTACCCCTTGGGCTCGTGGTGCGTGGCCTTGTCGGCGATGAAATAGCGCTCAAGGGTCGTCATGGCACCCTTGTCAAACAGGGGCGAGTCGGGCCCACACCACAGGTACCACATGAAGTCCACGGCGTCCGCGTGGTCCTCCTGGTCGCCTGCTGTCGGGTGCGCCAGACGCACGTACTCATCGACGCGATCCAGCAGAGCCTTGCCCGAGTAGCGCTTCTTACCTACGCGTACTTGGCGAAACGAGCGGTCTTCGTTGAGCGGGATAGAGGCATGGTAGAGGAGGTTTTGATTGTAGGCCAGGTACATGCTCCCCTTGCGATAGAGGAAGTCCGTATGCTTGCGGAGCTTCTCGCTGTGGGTGAAGGAGTACAGGAGCCTATCTACGACCTCCTGCTCCTCGGCCGTTAGGCGGTAGGGATCGGCAGGGTCTACCGTGGGGAGGAAGTTGTCCAGGACGGGATGCGTCTCTCCGCTCGGTAGGGTGATCGTGCCTGCCTCTTGATCCCACAGGTGCAGTAGGTTGCGGTCGTCCATCGCATACTCGGGGTGGCGCTTGATGATCTGAGCCTCGAGCTTGAACTGGATGATGGCTATGGCCTTGTGCATTTGGCTAAAGAGCTGCAAGCTCTTCTCGCTAATGGGCTGGTCGCTCTCGCCCACCTTGGGCTTGAAGCGCGCGCAGGGGTCGTTGCCATAGACCTCCATA
Source organism: Porphyromonas sp. (assembly GCA_041839075.1). GTDB lineage: Bacteria > Bacteroidota > Bacteroidia > Bacteroidales > Porphyromonadaceae > Porphyromonas. The sequence continues at coordinate 1,523 of JBGYQR010000007.1, read as the reverse complement.
GCCAGGTGTGCTAGGGGAACCAGGTTGATACCATAGCCCTGCTCGATGGTCTCTAGGTTGGCATAGCGCAGGGCGATACGGATGACGTTGGCCATGCTGGCGGGGTTGCCAATAGCGGCTCCCATCCATAGAATGTCGTGGTTGCCCCATTGTATGTCTACGTTGTGGTAGCTCAGCAGTTTGTCCATGATGACGTGCGCCCCAGGGCCTCGGTCGTACACATCTCCTACGACGTGTAGGTGGTCGATCGCCAGCCGTTGGATGGTCTCGCTTAGGGCGATGATGAAGTCCTCGGCCTGCCCCGTCTCGATGATAGATTGCATGATGCCGTCCAGGTAGGCGCTCTTCTTTCCATTGGTACTATCCTCGTGCAGCAGCTCCTGAATGATATAGCTGTACTGCGGAGGTAGGGCTTTGCGCACCTTGCTACGTGTGTACTTCTCGCTCACCTTTTGGCAGACCCTGATGAGTTGGTTCAGCAGCACCAGGTGGAGGTCGTCTATACGGCTCTCGCTCTGACGGAGGCGCTCAAGGCTCTCCTGCGGGTAGTAGATCAGGGTGCAGAGCTTGCGTATCTCCTCCTCTCTGACCCGCCCGCCAAAGAGGTCATTGACCTTGACGCGTATCGTGCCCGAGGCATTCTTGAGTACATGGATAAACGCTTCGTACTCGCCGTGTATATCGGCAAGGAAATGCTCCGTCCCCTTGGGGAGGTTGAGGATGGCTTGGAGGTTCATCACTTCGCTGGCGGCTACGGCAGAGTTGGGAAACTGCCCAGCCAGCAGGTTGAGGTATTTGAGGTCCTTGGCGTTGAGTTCCATATCTTATATTGTTTGAGTTAATGCTATTGCTACAATCGATTGACTTGCTTGACGCCCACGGCTCCGCGTATCTTCTTGATCAGGTTGGTCATACTCCCGAGACCACGCACGTATATCATGAAGACCCCGTTGAAAAGGCCATCGCCCGAGTCGATGGTATAGCTACGTAGGGAGCACCCCGCCTCCTTCTTGATCAGGGAGATCACGTGGGTAACGACCGTGATGTCGTCGCGCCCTACTATGGCGATCTGTACGAGCTGTTGGCTATCCTTGCCCTCGTCGCCACTCCAGCGGGCGCTCAGTACGCGATGTCCCGTGCGCTCGATCATATCTGGGGCGTTGGGGCAGTCGAGGCGGTGGATCTTGATACCTCGGGCAGAGACGAAGCCGAAGATCTGATCCCCATAGACCGGTTGGCAACACTTGGCAAAGCTATATGCGACGCCACTGAGCCCCTGGTCGATGACCAGGATGTCTCCAGAGGAGGAGCCCTCTGTGCCCGCACTAGGCGCAGAGGTCGGGGGCTGGACAAACTCCTCTGCCCGCACCATCTGAGCTCCCGCCTGGCTTTGCTCTTGGGCCTGTTGCTCCAGGCTCTTGAGCTCTGCCTCGTAGGCCTCTATAAACGCTCCAGCGTCGAGCCTATCTTGGGTGATGTCTCGGTAGAAGTCCGAGAGGGCTCGGTAGCCCTTTCGGACGGTT
>JBGYQR010000006.1:0-6091 GCA_041839075.1 Porphyromonas sp. | reverse complement strand
TCTATGGCAGCGTAGAAAACGGCCATTTCTTACGCCGAATTCGCGTTAACCTAAAGCCCGACAGGGCTCTAACCTAAAGCCCAATGGGGCTCTAAGGCAGAGGCCTATCGGGGGCTAATCAGGAGCTCGGAGATGGAGCAAGAAAAGAAAATTTACCGTAGGTATTGTTTATTCAATAACTCTTCCTACTTTTGCAGTGTGATACCAATGTAATACAGATAGTGTAGTTACAAGGTTGAATGAGTTAGCCCCATCTCCTACCCTCCCTCGTGGGGGTAGGAACCAAAAGGGGGGCAACCTCCAGGGGGCAGCCAGAGCTCACCCATCGGAGCCAAAGCGATAGTGCGCCGTAGCCCAGGAGCAGAGTTCGAGGCCCAAGGCAAGAGACTAGCGAGGAGGAGGACGGCAAGGGAGAGAGAGCAGCAGGCGAAGCGCGCGAGCTCCTAGACAAGACGAGGCGCCCCCTAGAGCGAGAGAGCGGACAGACCAGGCGAACTCCCAGCAGACGCCTAGAAAACAAGAAGGCGGACACAGAGGAGAGCGAGAGAGCCCACAAGCGCATAGGCTAAGACAAGGCAAACAGAGGGAGCGCGGGCAGTCGCCCTACCAGAGAGGACAAAGAAATAGATAGTGAATAGCAATTATAACCACAGCAAACATAGAGTCTTATGATTAAGATCACAGAGGTATCGTTTGGATACACGCGCAAGCGCAAGCTCTTCAATGGCCTCAGCCTAGAGCTTCCACAAGGAAGTATTGTCGGGCTACTAGGGCGCAACGGCGAGGGCAAATCCACGCTCATGAAGCTCATAGCCGGGCAGCTCATCCCCTCGGCAGGACAGGTAGAGACCCTAGGGCATACAGCCAGCCAGCGCAAGGTCGGGATGCTCCAGCAGGTATATATGCTCCCCGAGGATCTCCAGCTACCTCGTATGTCGGTGCGTACGTACTTTGATTTGATCGCCCCCTTTTACCCCACGTACGACGAGCAGTTTGCCCAGGAGCTGATCCGCGCCTTCGAGATCGACTGGTCGATGAACCTAGGCAAGATGTCTCTCGGACAAAAAAAGAAGGCGGCCATCTCCCTAGCCCTCTCGGTACGCACACCTCTATTGCTACTGGATGAACCGACCAATGGGCTAGACATCCCCAGCAAGTCGGTCTTTCGCCGTATGCTCGCCCAGTATATCGGAGAGGAGCAGACCGTCATCATCTCTACCCACCAGGTGCGCGACCTCGAGCAACTCATCGATCGCATCTTGCTGATGGACAACAACCGCATTGCCTGCAACGAGAGCATCATGCATCTGATGGAGGTCTTCCACTTTGGCTCTATCGACAGCACCAACTCTAGTCGTGCCATCTACCGAGAGCCTAGCATCATGGGCGAACTAGGGGTGTGGCCTGCAAGCGAAGGAGAGGATATGAGTGAGGAGTTTTCGATGGAGCTATTTTTCAACGCCATGGTCTCACAGCGAGCTACCATGGACCAAGTGCTCCGCAACAAACAGCAGTCTCAGCTCTAGAGCCAGACATCTACCCAGTAGAGAGGTCGCGCCCGAGAGCAGGCCTTGACATAATCAAACAATATACAAGACATCAATCGTATGAACAACAATACCCTACACGCCTCAGCGCTCGGTCGTATCTGGCTTATGTACCGAGCAGAGATGAGGACTATCGCTACAACCCTGCTATCGATAGCTGGCACCATCTTTTTCATCAACTTCATCTACCCTCGCATCCCGCTCATATTTAACTTGAACTATGCGAACTTCCTAATAGCGTACGCCGACTCCTACGACTTCTCCGCCGATGCGTCGATCGCAGCTATCGCCAGCAGTATATATGCCCTGTGGTATGCCAACCACCGAGCCTTCCGCTCCTCGCCTATGCCTTTTGCTCTGACGCCAGTAGGCTTTTGGGAGAAGGTCGTTGCTCTGGTTGGTGTCATCGCCTCAACGTGGATCGTCTCTCAGCTCGTGGTGCTGGTGTGCTTCGTGCTAGAGGTTGCCATGGTACCAGGCATCACCTGGGCGGAGCACTTCGATTATGATGGCATAACCGTGATGGTAGAGGCTTTCTCTGGGTCTGATAAGCCGGAGGTTGGTGGACACCTCGCGTTCATCTTTGGTAGCATAGCTTTCTTCACCATGCTGACTGCCTACAACTGCGTGATGCGCATTCGCAACTTTTCGCTAGGGCTGATCTCAGCGCTTATCTTGCCTAGCATCGTTATCTTCTTTGTCCCTGCAATCGCCATCAATCAGTACATCGAGTACTCATTCGTCTCAGAGACCCTAGAGCAATATGTAGGAGGTTCGACGCCACCCTGGAGGCTAATGTACTACTACGAAGCCTACATACTACTCATGATCGTCGGGACTAGTTACCTGCTCTACAAGCGTCTGAGGACCTTGCCGAGCTAGCCTCTAGAGCCCTCAACACAACCAAACATTATGGCAATACAAATCAACCCAGCTTTCCCTGGATACGCTCAGATACAGGAGCTTGTCGCTGAGCGTATCCTCACGGGCGAGTACGCCCTCGGAGGGCGAGTCCCCTCCGTACGAGATATGGCCGTGGAGCTGGAGGTCAATCCCATCACTGTCGTGCGTGCCTACGAGCGCCTACAACGAGAGGAGGTTATCTTCACCAAGCGAGGCTTGGGGTACTTCGTCGCAGAGGAAGCTCTAGAGGAGGTGCGCAGACGGCGACAAGAGCGCTTCTGGCAAGAGATGATGCCAGCCGTAGAGAGCGAGATACGCCTACTAGGGATTACCCCAGAGGAGCTACAAGCCTATCTATCAAGAGAATAAACTCGCCCCATATCGCGTGGGGCACCAAATACATTACAATCGTCATGAAACCATTAAGAACCAAGCTAGCTAGCCTGTCACTCACGCTAGCTATGATCACGCTCTCAGCGTGTAGCACAGGTCTAGGACATGGTACGCGCGTCCTAGGCAAAGAGAGCATGCACCACGGAGAGCAAATCTCTAGCGAGCAACCACTCTCTGCCAGCATCGACAAGATCAGCGCCAGTAGCTACCTCAAGGTCGTAGTGCGCTATGCTGAGACACCCCGCCTCAAGATCACAGCTCCCGATGCCAAGCGTCAGCTGACCGTCAGAGAAGAGGCAGGAGGAAGGCTCGTCATCCTTGAGGACAAAAGGGAGTTTAAGGCCAAGGAGGGAATTTTCCTCGTAGAGGTCTTGACGCCTACCCCTCTTAGAGAGGTCAAGACTAGTGGCGTCGTCGTAGTCAGCGTCTCTGATGCGCGGTGGCACTCAGAGGTAACCCTAGACACCTCGGGAGCCTCAAAGCTTGCCGTAGAGAAGCTCTCGGCTCAGCGAGCCCTCCACATAGACTGCTCGGGAGCTAGTCGGCTCAAGGTAGACCAGATAGGAGCAGCCCACCTCCAAGCCGAAGTCTCTGGAGCCGCCAAGGTAGAGCTCCCAGCGCTAGAGGTAGACCACCTAAGCATCGATAGTAGTGGGGCGAGCGCCATCACATTGGCAGGCAAGATAAAGCAGGCCAAAATCGAGGCCAGTGGAGCGAGCAAGGTACAAGCGACCCAAACCGTAGCTCTACGCGCCGACCTCTCAGTCAGTGGAGCAGCCAAGATTGCTGAGCTCAGCGTAAGCGAAGAGATCCACCTCTCGGGTAGCGGCGCAGGTAAAATCTCCTACAGAGGAGAGCCACGCGTCAAAGCCCTAAGCACAAGCGGAGCCGCATCGGTCAAGAAAATATAACCTCCCCACCCTCTCCCTCAGCGCTTACAAAGCCTGAGGGAGACCTCGGAGGAGGAGGGGAAGATGCACCAGCGTCACAGCAACGAAACTCTGTCAATCATCCCAACGCTATACAGAAGCAATGAAATCATCATCTACCAAACTAGCCACTCTCGCCATAGCCCTACTGATGGTAGGGATGCTCTCGTCGTGTCACCAATTTGGCACCGTGGTCAAGGCTCTCAAAGGAAGCGCCATGGCCAGCGACGTGATGCACCACGGCGAGCAGATCCTAAGCGAGCATAGCCTCTCAGCCAGCATAGACCAGATCGATGCTAGGAGCTACATCAAGGTAGTCTTGCGCTATGCCGAGACGCCCGGGCTCAAGATCACAGCACCAGATGCCAAGCGCCAGCTGACCATCAAAGAGGAGGCGGACGGGAGGCTCGTCCTTTTTGAAGACAAGGAAACATTCAAATCCGAGGACGGCGCCTTCCTAGTCGAGGTATTCACCCCCACAGCCCTCAAGGAAGTAAAGGCACACGGGGCTACCGTCATAGAGGTAGCTGACGTGCGCTGGCAGGAGCAAGCAGAGCTTAAGCTCTCGGGGGCCTCCAAGCTATCAAGTAGTGCGCTCGCCATCGCAGAGAAGCTAAGCCTAGACCTCACTGGAGCTAGCTTCGTAAGTATCGACACCCTACAATGTGCCGAGATGGATCTCGACTGCTCGGGAGCTTCGAGCGCAGTGTACACCCACCTGAGAGTTCGCCTACTAGAGGCCGATTGCAGTGGTGCTAGCGACATCACCCTCTCGGGAGAGGCCGAGCTGATCAAGCTCAGCGCTAGCGGTGCCAGCGATATCGAGGCCACGCAGCTCAAGAGCCGCCTAGGAGACATCCAGGCCAGTGGTGCCAGCAGTGTACACGTCAGCGTCAGCGAAGAGATCAGCATGGAGGCCAGTGGCGCCAGCGACATCCGTTACCATGGGTCGCCCACCATACGCTCGTCCAAGAGCAGTGGCTCCTCAGACATCACTCAGAAATAAGCCACCCCGACCATCCAGCGATAATACAAACCAGGCATACAACGCCAACATATCTACCGCGTAATGAAAAGATTATTCCTAACCCTAGTCCTTGGCTCCAGCCTCCTATGGGGAGCTGTGGCCCAGGACTACAAGACCACTAAGCACCGCGATGCTCGTGGCTATGAGTGGGAGGAGGTTACAGGCGACCCCACCCGCACCCGTGTGTACACCCTGGGCAACGGGCTCAAAGTGTACCTCAGTCGCAACGAAAGCAAGCCCCGCATACAGACCTATATACCTGTACGCACGGGCTCCAACAATGATCCCGCCGACTACACCGGGCTGGCGCACTACCTGGAGCACATGCTCTTCAAGGGGACGAGCAAGCTCGGTAGCCTCGACTGGGACAAAGAGCGCGTCGAGCTCAAGAAGATCAGTGACCTCTACGAGCGACACAAAGCCACCAGCGACAGCCTAGAGCGCGTGCGCCTCTATCGCCAGATAGACTCTATCTCACAGATAGCCGCTAAGTATGTCGCCCCCAACGAGTACGACCGCCTCACCACCTCAATCGGGGCGCAAGGCACCAACGCCCACACCTGGGTCGAGGAGACAGTTTACAAAAACGACATCCCCGCTAACGAACTGGAGCGCTGGCTCGAGATAGAGAGCGAGCGCTTCGGTGAGCTCGTCCTACGCCTCTTCCATACAGAGATGGAGGCCGTGTATGAGGAGTTTAACATGGGGCAAGATAGAGCCATGAGCCGAGTGCTAGAGACACTCTATGCTAACCTCTTCCCTACGCATCCACTAGGGCAGGAGACCACCATTGGCACCAGCGAGCACCTCAAGAGCCCATCGCTTGAGGCCATACACCGCTACTTCGATCGCTACTACACCCCAAGCAACTATGCCATTGTGCTGGTGGGAGACCTCGACTTTGACAAGACGATCGCTCTAGTGGACAAGCACTTCGGAAGCAAGAAGAGCCATCCCGTGGATGCCCCTCGCTTCGCCAAGGAGGCACCTCTAGAGAAGGTCAGCGAGCACAACGTCTACTCCCTCGAAAACGAACAGCTCCTCATGGGCTATCGTCGCTCGGGAGGTCGTGGTAGCGATGATGAGGTCTACACGACCCTCGTGGATATGATCCTCAGCAATGGCAAGGCGGGTCTCATAGACCTCGCCCTCAACCAGGCTCAGCGCGTTGGTACCGCAGGCTCGTTTACCCAGCACTTTACCGACTATACGACGCACCTGTTTTATGCCGCCCCCAAGCAGGGGCAGACGCTCGAGGAGGCCAAGGATCTCGTCATCGAGCAGATCAACCG
>JBGYQR010000005.1:0-17280 GCA_041839075.1 Porphyromonas sp. | reverse complement strand
ACGCTGAGGTTCATCAAGCTATTGGCAAAAGCATAATGAGCCATCTGGTACTTGCCTGGTGCAATCTGCTGCATCATAAAGAGCGTGATACCCACAAAACCAAAGCCATAGCCGAAGTACTCAAATATAATCCCGGTGGCTATCCACACTAGACTATCGGGCTGATAGATGGCCAGCAGGAGATAGACAGCAAAAGGCACGTTGAAGATCAGCACCAAAGACGTCAGCACACGCCTAAGCCCAAAGTGCCCGATGTAGTACCCCGAGGCAATAGAGCCTAAGATAAACGCAATCGTCCCTGCTGTACCATAGATGAGCCCGTAGCTCTCGTTGCTCAGACCTATACCACCCAGCTCCACCTGATCTTTGAGGAAAAGCGGAGCGACCTTCATGGCCAACCCTTCGGCCAAGCGGTATACGAAGATAAAGACTAGGTACAGCCAGATATAACGCTTTTGGAAAAACGACTTGACAACGTTGAGTAGCTCGGCCAGTCCACTAGAGAAACTTACCGCCTGCTTCCCTCGCGCCTCTCGAGGTAATACCGCCCAGTGGTAGAGAGCAAGAGCGAGCATGATGATCGCACATATCCCCATGATGATCATCCAAGCCGACTGCAAGCCAACTTGTTTGCCTAGCACGCCTGCTAGATATACGAGGCTTCCGTTGGTCAAGATTTTCGCCAGGTTATAAAAAGCACCTTGCCAGCCCGCAAATCGTCCTTGATCGCTGGTCGTGAGCTCCTGCATATACACTCCATCACCTGCAATGTCGTGCATCGAACCACTAATGGCCATGACCGCCATTAGTGCCAGAGCCGCAGCAAAAAAATCGGGCAACGGCAAAGCAAAGCAAACAAGGCCAAACATCAATGCAGAGACAGCCTCGGTAATAATAATATACTGGCGCTTGGTGCCGAAGATCTCCATCACGAGACTAAAGAAAGGCTTGAGCGACCAAGGTAGGATCAGCAAAGACGTCCAGTATGTAATGTCTTCGTTGCTAATGCCTAGGTCCTTAAACATCAGTACAGAGACGATGGACAAGGCAACAAAAGGGAGCCCCATCCCAAAGTACACCGATGGTACCCAAAGGATGGGGCTCTTTTTAATAGGAGTTTGCATGAGAAGTAATCTGACTATTGTTTGCCAGCTTGTAGCGTATTGAGCATGAGCGAAACGATGGTCATAGGACCTACACCACCAGGCACAGGGGTAATAGCAGAGGCTAGAGGTGCCACCTCATCAAAGCAGACATCGCCCGATAGTCTCCAACCACGAGCTCTCGTCTTGTCCTCAACTCTCGTAGTACCTACGTCTACGACGACAGCACCTTTCTTGACCATATCGGCCGTAACAAACCCAGGCACACCAAGGGCTGCGACGATAATATCTGCCTGAAGGCAGAGCTCCTTGATATTGGGCGTACGGCTATGGCAAACAGTTACGGTACAGTCGCCTGGATTTCCTTTGTGTAGCAAGAGCTGAGCCATAGGCTTGCCGACTATATTGCTACGTCCGAGCACCACGCAATGCTTACCACGGGTATCAATATCATTGCGACGGAGTAGCTCTACGATACCCTTGGGCGTAGCTGAGACGAAGCAGGGCAGACCAATACTCATCTTGCCAACATTGATGGGGTGGAAGCCATCGACATCCTTACGAGGATCTACGGCCTCTATGACCTTTTGCTCGTCGATATGCTTAGGCAAGGGGAGCTGTACAATAAAGCCCGTAACGTCCTCATCTTTGTTGAGCTTGTCAATGCAAGTCAGTAGCTCTACCTCTGTAACATCGGCATCGTAACGAATAAGACTAGAGCGAAAGCCAACCTCTGCACAAGTCTTGATCTTGGCTGCTACATAGGTCTCGCTACCTCCATCATTCCCTACGAGGATAGCTACTAGATGGGGAGCAGGCTTGCCAGACTTGACCATCTCGGCAACTTCTGCCGCTATCTCCTGCTTGATGGCCTCGCTCGTAGCTTTACCATCGAGCAGGCGGTATGAGTGATTTTCGGATGTATTCATCATATGATTGTTATTGGGGTTCGTCTACTGCAAAGAGCTGTTAGAAGCCAAAGCGGCTGCGTCCCATCTTAGGAAGTTTGGGCAACCCCTTACCTCCCTTGAAAGATTGCATCATCTTCATCATCTTGCGCATCTGAGCAAACTGAGTGATGAGCTTATTAACCTCCTGTACAGAGGTACCACTACCCGTGGCGATACGCTTACGACGTCGCCCGTCGATGATGGCGGGATGCTTGCGCTCTTCGGGAGTCATTGAGAAGATGATTGCTTCTACGCTCTTGAAGGCATTGTCGTCAATATCTAGATCTTTGACAGCCTTGCCAACTCCTGGTATCATCGCGAGCAAATCCTTCATGTTGCCCATCTTCTTGATTTGCTGGAGCTGAGAGAGGAAGTCATTGAAATCGAACTGATCCTTAGCTAGGCGCTCCTCTAGCCTACGAGCTTCGCGCTCGTCATACTGCTGTTGGGCACGCTCTACGAGCGAAACGATGTCGCCCATGCCCAAGATGCGATCGGCCATACGCTCTGGATGGAAGACATCGAGGGCCTCCATCTTCTCGCCCGTACCAACAAACTTGATGGGCTTATCAACCACAGAGCGGATAGAGATGGCTGCACCTCCTCGGGTGTCACCATCGAGCTTCGTGAGCACGACACCATCAAAGTCTAGGCGCTGATTAAACTCCTTGGCCGTATTGACAGCATCTTGCCCCGTCATCGAGTCTACGACAAAGAGCGTTTCGCTGGGCTTGATCGCCTGCTTGATAGCTGTGATCTCCTGCATCATCTCCTCATCGATGGCCAGGCGACCAGCAGTATCGACGATGACAGTATCACAACCCTTGCTCAGCGCCTCTACAATACCTCGGCGAGCTATATCTACGGGATTGTTGCTACTGAGATCGTAGTAGACGGGTACATCTATTTGCTCCCCCAAGACACGCAGCTGCTCGATAGCAGCAGGACGATAGACGTCGCACGCTACCAGCATAGGACGCCTGCTCTGCTTGGTCTTGAGCAGGTAGGCTAGCTTGCCGCTCATGGTCGTCTTACCAGAGCCCTGCAAGCCCGACATCAAGATAATGGCGGGAGAAGCATTGAGGTTGATCCCGACAGAAGATCCTCCCATCAGACGTGCAAGTTCATCACGCACGATCTTGACCATCAGTTCGCCTGGGCGAACGGCCGTTAGGACGTTTTGCCCAAGGGCTTTGTCTCGTACATCATCTACAAAGGAGCGTGCTACATCATAGTTCACGTCGGCCTCTAGTAGAGCACGGCGTACATCCTTGAGGGTCTCTGCGATATTGATCTCGGTGATTTTGCCCTCACCCTTTAGGTGCTTGAGCGACAGCTCAAGTTTCTCGCTTAAATTTTCAAACATCGGTTCTAATATCTCGCCTATTCCCTCCGGGGAGTACTATGACATCGTGGAGGGGAAATATGATTATCTCCAGACTATACGATTTGGTTGGTAGCCGTATCGGGAAAAACTACCGATGGCTTGAAGCCCTGTGCCTCTTCGTAAGACATCCAAGCATAAGCCATAATGATCACAATATCTCCTGGCTGTACAAGCCTTGCAGCCGCGCCATTGAGACAGACAACACCAGATCCTCTCTCACCAGGTATGGTGTAGGTCTCTAGACGTGCGCCGTTGTTGTTATTAACGATTTGTACTTTCTCTCCAGGGAGAATGCCGGCAGCCTCCATTAGAGCTTCGTCTATCGTTATACTGCCTATATAGTTTAGGTTCGCCTCAGTTACCGTTACTCGGTGGATCTTCGACTTGATGAGTTCAACTAACATATATTACCATCCGTAAGAATAGCTACAAAGGTAACTCAATTCCCCTATAATCTTCATAACCTCCAGGGCGAGTAATCCTTGCGCGCGAGGAGATAACGTCCCCAAGAGCAGAATATACATTTATGCTCAGAGCAATAGCGTCGATAGCGTTGCAAGAGCGCTTGTCCATCTGCGCCATGGCGAGAGCATATACCAGCTCTCGCCAAGAGGCGTATGTACCGGTTGCTTTCGCTGGGCAAGCTACTAGCTAGCTGATAGAGTCGAAGCCACTCTTGGTGCTCACGCCCCTGCTCAATAGCCCAAGCGAGCCTAAGAGGCAGTACGACATTGAGGCTCAACGTAAGCCTAGCGCTCCGACTAAAGCGAGTCCCCTCCCCGGCCAGCAATAGCTCTCCCTCGGGCGATGGAGCCACATCCACTATCCAAAACCTATCGAGGGACGCTCTATCATCCACCCTCAAGAGGGTATCCACCGAAAAAGTATCCGCCCTCAAGAGGCACGAGAGCTGTATCAGTCTACGGATCGGGAAGCTATATGGACGCGTGCGCATCCTACGCCATTGCTCTTGGGGCATGGGAGTGGGCAAGTCGTACTTACGTCTAAGGAAAGCATACTCACGCTCCAAATGATCTCTATACTGCCCCGTAAGGTAGGAGGTTAGACCAGCTTGCCCCAAGAGTAGAGCCTCCACTTGATCAGGGCGATCGGATTGCTTGCGTATGCACCTCAGAGGTAGAGACCGGGCGAGTTGCTCCATAGCATCGCTATTGAGCCCAAAGCCCAGGCTACGCGCTAGAGTTATATAGAGCGTCTCGTACCAGTCTTGTGTTTGTTGCCAGAGGTGGAGGATTTGCCGAGCCTTGTCGTACAAGCGCTCCTGGTAAAGCCTCATAAGCTCCCCCTCTATCAGCTCTCGGGGCAACCGCTCCCCTAGAGGAGAGCAGGCTATTTGGGGCGCCCTGGCCATAAGCTCAATAGACCGCGCCTTGAGCTCGTCTAGCGCCGAGAGTGTTGCCGTGGGGACTCTGCGCCCCTCTCTCGTGTAGGTAGGCTCGTCATCTATCTCTACCACGTGCAGTATCACAGCATTGTAGGCAGCATCTTCGTGATGTCCATGTGCCCTCCAATGGCTCGAGCGCTGGTGTATCTCTACACTACCCGCCCATAGGATTGGTCCTAGACGCACCTTCGCGTTGAAGAAGTCTGGACCAGCATCCAGGTTGTGCTCTCCGGGGTCTATTATTTCGAGCTGAGTATGCTGGTCTTGCTCCGAGAGGCTCAATGCCCCCAGGCGGTATTGCCAAGCATAGTGCAGTAGTGCTTCCATCGATCAAGGTATAGGGTATATGTAGCCTCTGCATGGCACAAAGCCTCACCCATAGCCCAGCGGCTATACAGGTGAGGCTTTGTAGTGCAGGCGACCGAGGTTCATGGACTAATCATACCGCTTGGCAAACTCATGAGAGGCCTTGGACGTAAAGTCCTTGATCCGTTGCTCTTGGTCTCTCTTGCAGATGAGTAGTACTCCATCAGACTGAGCTACGATACAATCGTCTATCCCCTGCAAGACGACAAGCCCATCAGCATTGTCCATCGAGACGATATTACCACGGGACTCATAGTAGCGAGCATTCGTACCGAGGGTGACATTGTCTTGCTCGTCCTTGTCTTTGAGATCGTAGACTGAGCCCCAGGTACCAAGGTCTGCCCAACCAAAGTCTACTGGTAGGACGGTGACGTTTTCGGCCTTTTCCATCACGCCATAGTCTATCGAGATACTTGGACAACGGGGGAAGAAGTCCTGTATGAACGCATACTCCTGCTCCGTAGCATAGACCTCTCGACCCTGCGCCAGTAGATCACACAGATCTGGCAAATAGCGCTCCAGGGCCGCCATGATGGTACGGATGTTCCATACGAACATACCGCTATTCCACAAAAACTCGCCACTAGAGACGAATACTTCGGCCAAGGCCTTATCGGGTTTTTCGGTGAATGTCTTGACCTTGCAAAAATCATCGCTACCAGCATGGCCACCAGCCTCCATTTGGATATAGCCGTAGCCCGTCTCTGGACGAGAGGGACGCACGCCTAGAGTAACGAGCTGATCGTGCTGCTCTACATAGAGGAGACTACGCTTGAGGCTCTCGACAAAAGACACTTCGTTGAGTATCAAGTGATCCGAGGGACTTACGATGATATTGGCATCGGGACAGCGCGCCATAATATGATAGCACGCGTAGGCTATACACGGAGCCGTGTTGCGCCTCATCGGCTCGCATAGCACTTGACTAGGACGAAGCTCGGGCAGTTGCTCTAGTACCTGAGCCTTGTACATCTCGCCCGTAACGACGATGATATTCTCACGGGGGATAAACGACGCAAAGCGGTCATAAGTCATCTGAAGCAAGGAGCGTCCCGTACCAAAAATGTCGAGAAACTGCTTAGGCCTGCGCTCTCGACTCATTGGCCAAAAGCGACTACCTATACCTCCGCCCATGATGACGCAGTAGTTTTTGGTGGTCATATCGTTATTTAAGACTTCGATACACAAACGTTGTCTATAATCAATCTGCAAACAAGCCAAGGCTCATCCACACGACAAAAGTAGCAAATAAGTCCTAGCATCCTAATCGTCCCTTACATAGTCAAATATCCCCCAGGACAGACCGAGCACTACTCCATAGCTCAAATAGGTATGCTCCCCTTGGTCGCCCTAGAGCCTATACGCTACTTGTAAAAAACTAATACTAGACTGCGAGCAAACTAATATTAAAAACGGCCAAGGCTAATATTAACGCGAATTCAACGTAAGAGAGCAGTATAAAATGCTCTTAGTTAATGCGTTTTGAGTTTTAAAGGTAGGCTTCCTAGGCATTTCTTTTACTATCAAATAGGCTTTTTGCCCCTCTCCGACCAGCAAACAGCTTAATGAGCTGACTCATCTTCGTGATTGCGATGTGTCCCCAGAGAAGATAATATGCTGGTTTATAAAAACTTGAAGTTTACAGAGTATATCTCCTTACGTCGAATTCGCGTTAATATTAGATTCTCTCCCCTACTCTACTAGCCATTTTTGCCTCTTCATCAAGAGGGGAGAGCTTCCCGCAGGTCAATTTGTCTCACCTAGAACATCCACCAGGACAAAACAAGACAAAATGTCCCACGCAGAGACATTTGGAAGCATTTTTGCCCCTCCTATCGTGTAGCGACAAAACAACAGCAACATATCACTAAGACAAAGACAACAACCATTATGAATACAAGCAAGTACACCATCAAAGCGCAAGAAGCCCTACAACAATCAGTAGAGCTCACCCAGCGCTATGGCCATCAGGCCATCGAGCCTATGCACCTATTGCTCGCCCTACTTGAGGTCGAGGGTAGCCCTATGGGCTTTTTGCTCGCCAAGCTAAGTACCTCAGCCGAGCAACTCAAGGCAGAGGCTCAGCGCAGACTATCGTCCCTGCCCAAAGTGCATGGAGGAGAACCCTACCTCAGCAAGACGATGAGCCAGGTGCTCTCTAAGGCTGAGTCCCTCACCACTGAGATGAAAGATGACTACACCGCCATCGAGCATCTCGCGCTAGCTCTTGTCCTCGTCGAGAGCCCTGCAAGTCAGCTACTCAGAGAGCTGGGCGTCAGCGAAAAACCTTTGCAGAGCGCCATCGCAGAGCTACGAGGCGGACAGCGGGTTACTAGTCAGTCGTCCGAGGAGCAATACCAGGCCCTCGAGAAATATGCTATTAACCTATGTCAGAGAGCTCAAGCAGGCAAGCTCGACCCCGTCATAGGACGAGACGAAGAGATACGACGTGTGCTACAAATATTGTCTAGGCGCACCAAAAACAACCCGATCCTCATCGGCGAACCAGGTGTAGGTAAGACGGCTATTGCCGAGGGGCTCGCCTTCCGTATCGTAAGAGGAGACGTCCCCGACAACCTCCGCCATAAGCAAGTATATTCTCTCGACATGGGTGCTCTCATTGCCGGAGCCAAGTACAAGGGGGAGTTTGAGGAGCGCCTCAAGAGCGTTGTCTCCGAGGTCAGTCGTAGCGAAGGCGAGATCATCCTCTTCATCGACGAGATACATACCCTAGTGGGAGCGGGCAAGAGCGAAGGGGCAATGGATGCCGCCAATATCCTCAAGCCAGCTCTAGCAAGAGGCGAACTGCGCTCTATCGGTGCCACCACCCTCGACGAGTATCAGAAGTATTTTGAGAAAGACAAAGCCCTCGAGAGACGCTTCCAAATGGTGATGGTCGATGAGCCAGACGAGCTCAGCTCTATCTCTATACTGCGTGGCATCAAGGAGAAATACGAGAACCACCACAAGGTGCGTATCAAAGACGATGCTCTGATAGCCGCTGTACGGCTCTCGGATAGATATATCTCGGATCGCTTCTTGCCCGACAAGGCCATCGACCTCATCGACGAAGCCGCTGCACGACTTAGGATGCAGATGAATTCTCTTCCCGAAGACCTCGACGAGATCGCCCGACGCATCAAACAGCTAGAGATCGAGCGCGAAGCCATTCGTAGAGAAAACGATGAAGTCAAGGTCGCCTCGCTGAGCAAAGAGATTGCTGACCTCAGAGAGCAAGAGACCGCTCGCCTAGGCAAATGGCGTAGCGAGCAAACCCTCATAGACCGCATCCAGCAATGCAAAGTAGAGATGGAAGAGCTCAAAGCCGAGGCCGAGCGCGCCGAGTACTCGGGCGACTATGGTCGAGTAGCCGAGATACGCTATGGCAAACTGCAAGAGAAGGAGACCGAGATGAAAGCCGCTCAGGCTCGTCTCGCCGAGGTGCAAGGCTCTGATGCTTTGATACGTGAGGAGGTAGAGGCCGAGGACATTGCAGAGATTGTCTCCAGGTGGACAGGTATCCCTGTGGGCAAGATGCTACAAGGCGAGCGAGACAAACTACTGCATCTCGAGGACGAGTTGCACAAGAGGGTTGTCGGGCAAGAAGTAGCTATACATGCCATCGCTGAAGCTGTAAGGCGTAGCCGTGCTGGGTTGCAAGATCCGCGCAGACCAATAGGCTCGTTCATCTTCCTTGGCTCTACTGGCGTCGGCAAGACGGAGCTTGCCAAGGCTCTTGCCGAAGTACTCTTCGATGATGAGGGGATGCTCACCCGCATAGATATGAGTGAGTACCAAGAGAAGTTTGCAGCCACCCGCCTTATAGGAGCACCTCCAGGATACGTAGGTTATGACGAGGGGGGACAATTGACAGAGGCCGTCAGACGCAAGCCTTACTCGGTCGTACTCTTTGATGAGATAGAGAAGGCTCATCCTGACGTCTTCAACATCCTCTTGCAAGTCCTCGACGATGGGAGATTGACCGACAACAAGGGACGTACGGTCAATTTCAAAAACACCATCATCATCATGACGAGCAACCTCGGTAGCGACCTGATACGAGAGCGAATGGCTCTACGCCACAAGGATACAGATGAGGCCGTCTTTGAGGAGACGACACGACTGGTTCTAGACAAGCTCAAGCGTATCATGCGACCAGAGTTTCTCAATCGTATTGATGAGACCATCGTCTTTGCTCCTCTAAGAGAGGACGAGATACTGAGCATCGTACGCCTGCAACTAGAGGGTCTCGTAGGTACGCTGAGACAAAACGGCATCGAGCTCCGCTACACTGAGGCCGTGCTCACACTGCTGGCTCGAGAGGGCTATGATGCAGAGTTTGGCGCACGCCCCATCAAGCGCCTCATCCAAAAGAGGCTACTGGGACAGCTCAGTCGTAGTATCCTCAGCGGAGAGATTGAGGCTGGGGGCCACATCCTTGTAGATGTAGAGGAGGGCCAGTTTGTCTTTCGCTCCGAGTCTACGGCGAGGTAGTAGAGCCTACTAGAGCAGCTAGTAGCAACGCCCAAGGGCTCTAGGGTAATCCTCCAAAGAGGTCTACCTTAGAGCCCTTGGGCGTTGCTGTTTACTTATATTTCGGCGTCTGAGAGGGCGAGGAGATTTGGCTATCTTTGTAGGCTAAAGATTGCATCAACATACCCAAGGGATAGACGATTTATGCTGAAGACGTTGATTATACGAAACTTCGTATTGATAGACGAGCTATATATAGAGCTGGACAAAGGGCTAACGGTCATCACCGGAGAGACTGGTGCTGGCAAGAGCATCCTACTCGGAGCCATAGGCCTACTGATGGGACAGCGTGCCGACAGCTCTAGCATACTCCCCGGAGCCGACCGCTGTATCATAGAGGCACATTTTGAGGGGCTCGACAGCGAAGTCGATCGTCTCCTCGCCTCCGAAGAGATAGAGAGCCAGGATGACGAACTTATCATCCGCAGAGAGATCAACACGAAGGGCAAGAGCCGAGCATTCGTCAATGACAGCCCTGCCTCTCTGACCCTGCTCAAGCAATTGAGCGAGTACCTCATAGATGTACACTCTCAGCACAAAAATCTTCTGCTCGGCGATGCACAATTTCAGCTCTCTGTCCTAGACCTCTATGGAGGGCACAAAAACCTCCTCAAAGACTACGACACGCATTATCGGCAGTGGCGCACAGCTAGCAAACGCCTCAGCCAGCTCAAGGAACGCCAGGAGGAGGCTCTACGCGAGCAGGACTATCTGCAGTTTCAGTTTGACCAGCTTGATCAAGCAGAGCTAAGACCAGGCGAACTCGAAGAGCTCGAGAGCGAGGAGTATCAGCTCACGCACGCTATGGATATTCAGACGGGGCTAGGACGTGCCTATTCGGCTATCGAGGACGATGAGATGGGCGTACTGCAAGGACTGCGGGGCTCGATAGATGCTTTGCAAGGCATTCAGCGCTTCTATCCCGATGCCGAGGAGTTACTCGAGCGCCTTAGGAGTGTACGCATAGAGCTACAAGATATCTCCAGCACGCTAGAGGGAGAGGCAGGGCGCATCGAGTACGATCCTGAGCGTCTCGCTCAAGTCAATGCTAGACTAGATCTGCTCAACAACCTCTTGCACCGCCATGGTGCCTCAGACATCGAGGCTCTAATAGCTATTTATCAAGAGATAGACAGCAAGCTACAAGCCATCACCACCGGCAACGAAGAGATTGAAGCTCTAGAGGCTGAGGTCGCCCAAGAGGAAGCCTCAGCTCTCTCCCTAGCTAGAGAGCTTAGAGCCATACGCCTCAAGGTAGCTTCGGAGATAGAGCAGGCTCTCGTAGCCAGTCTGCAAGAGCTAGGGATGCCACACGTGCGCTTTCATATACGCGTAGAGGAGCTCGAAGGACTTGGTGCACACGGCATCGACCAGGTAACTTTCCTATTCTCTGCCAACAAAGACATCCAGCCCGAGCCAGTAGCGGAGATTGCCTCTGGTGGCGAAATATCACGTCTGATGCTCTCGGTCAAATCGCTGATCGCTGACCGCAGACACCTACCGACGATTATCTTCGACGAGATCGACACCGGTGTCTCGGGAGACATCGCCGACAAGATTGGCCTCATCCTAAGGCAGATGGGGCGCAGTATGCAGGTGATGGCCGTCACGCACCTACCACAGATCGCAGCGGCGGGGCAGAGCCATTTCTACATCTACAAGGAGCACGGAGAGGACACTACCCGTAGTCATCTGCGCCAGCTCGAGACCTCCGAGCGCATAGAAGAGATAGCTCGCATGCAAAGCGGTAGCAAACTGACTGAGGTCAGCCTAGCGGCAGCCCGAGAGCTATTGGAGTCGGTACAATCACGAGGATAACTCCACCTCCCCAGGACAAGCAAACGACAACACGACTTATGAAACAAAGCAAACTGATATTTGGTACGCACTCTCTGCTCGAGGCCCTAGACGCTGGCAGAGAGATTGACAAGATATTCATACGCAGAGGACTACGCTCCGAAGAGACGCAGCGTATCACGGCCATAGCACGCGAGCGTATCATCCCGGTACAGATCGTACCCGAGGAGAAGCTCAATCGGCTGACCATACGCAATCACCAAGGGGTGGTCGCCTTCCTAGCAGAGATTGAGTACACGCAGCTCGAGCAGCTCATCCCTCAGATATACGAGCAGGGGCGTGCTCCATTTTTCGTACTCCTAGATGGCGTTACCGACGTACGCAACTTTGGGGCTATCGCCCGTACGGCAGAGTGCGCTGGCGTCGATGCCATCATCATCCCCGAGCGAGGTAGCGTCAGTGTAACGGGCGATGCCGTCAAGACCTCGGCTGGCGCTTTGCTACGCATCCCCGTATGTAGAGTAGCCTCCATCCCGAGTGCCGTACGCGCCCTGCAAAGTCATGGTATCAAAGTCGTGGCCGCATCCGAAAAGGCCAGCACCCTCTACACCGCCGAGCCCCTAGAGAAGCCTCTTGCCCTAGTGATGGGAAGCGAAGAGGACGGTATCTCCGACGAGACGCTACGCCTCTCGGATACGATCGTGCGCATCCCACAAGTAGGAGCTATCGGCTCGCTCAACGTCTCTGTCGCGGCAGGGATATTGCTCTATGAGGTCATGCGACAAGAGGGACTAGAGGCATAGCATCATCCCCGTCACCAGCCAACTAGTACCACCATGCTCATCAAGCTATATGCCGACGCCCCCAATTACAAAGAGGTCTCACAGGTCGTAGAGGCGCTCCGAGCAGGCGAAGTCATTATCTACCCTACCTCCACAGGCTATGCCTATGCTTGCGATGCCTTGCAGATACGCTCTGTCGAGCAGATCTGCTCCCTCAAGCGCATCGACCCCAAGAAGAAATCGCTCTCGCTGATGTTTCGCAACCTCAGCCAGGTGGCCGAGTATTGTAAGATCAACGACCGAGCCTTTCGCTTCATCAAGGAGCACCAGGGCGAATACACCTTCATCCTACCACCAGCCTCTAGCCTGCCCAAGATATTCAAGCACCGCAAGGAGGTCGGCACTCGGCTCGTACAGCATCCTATCGGCAAACTCCTCTTGGAGGAGCTAGGCAATCCTCTGATCACCTCTTCGCTACCTATCGTAGAGGACGAGCCAGAGTATAGTACCGACCCAGAGCTTGTCTTCGAGCGCTACGGGGCGAGCGTCAGCTATGTCGTAGACGGAGGCATAGCAGGCGGAGGGCCATCGACTATTGTAGACTGCACGGAGGAGCCGTTTGAGGTCATTCGCCTTGGGGTAGGCAGATTAGAGGACGAGGAGCCTCTGCTGGCCAGCCATTAGAGACGGGAGAGAAAGGACGATACATTCATACACATCAAGACATAAGACTCATGACAAAGACTTGCAAACTCATCGTTGCCCTAGTGCTAAGCCTGCCGATGCTCTATGCTCAGACAGGGAGCAAGCCACTAGAGCTTCGCGACATTGTCGAGGGGCAATTTGCCGCTCATGGTGCAGGCTATGGTATGCGCTCTATGCCCGACGGCGAGCACTATACGATGCTTGCGCCAGGGCGTGATGCGATACTGCGGTATAGCTTCGCCACGGGCAAGGTGGTAGACACGCTGTTTTACACCAAGACGGCCAGAGAATGCCACTTCGACGCCTTCGACGACTACCAAATATCGGCAGACGGCAATCATATCCTGTTGTACACCGACAAGTCTTCGATATATCGCCGTTCGTGGGAGGCTCAGGTACACCACTTTGATGTACGCCGTAGACTAGTCAAGCCTCTGAGCGAAAAGCCCGGTAAGGTCATGATACCCACCTTCAGCCCCGATGGGCGTATGGTGGCATTCGTTAGAGGTAATAATATCTTCATCAAGAAGTTTGACTTCGACACCGAGGTACAGGTCACCACCGATGGCGTACGCAATCAGATCATCAACGGCACTACCGACTGGGTCTACGAGGAGGAGTTTAGCGTGACCAACCTCATGAGCTGGAGCGAAGACGGAGCCTTCCTCGCCTACGTCAAGACGGACGAACGCGCCGTACCCGAGTACCGAATGCCCATGTTTGTGGGCCATCTATATCCGCAAGACTACGTCTACAAATACCCCAAGGCCGGGGAGCCCAATAGCAAAGTATCCCTGCACATCTACAACGTCGGCGACCGTAGCCAAAAGCGCGTCGCCCTCCAGGACGACGAAGCCTACTACATCCCCCGCATCAGCTACATCGGCAGGGACCAACAGCTTGCTGTCATGACGCTCAACCGCCGTCAAAACCACTTCCGCATGATCTACGTCCACAGCAAGACTCTACTGCCCAAGACCATCATGGAGGAGCAGAGCCAGACGTACATCGACAGCGAGCACGTGCAGAGCATACAGTTCACCCCACAGGGATGGGCCTATGTCAGCGAGCGCTCGGGCTGGGCTCAGCTTTATCTGATGAGCGACCGCGGGCAGGTGATACGCCCGCTGACCTCTGGGGAGTGGGACGTAACGGAGTTTTACGGCCTTGATGCTCAGGGCAACGCCTACTACCAAGCTGCCGACGAGAGCCCTACTCGTCGCAACATATACCGCCGAGACGCCAAGGGGCGTACTACGCGCCTAGCGGAAGCATCGGGCACCAACACGGCCATCTTCAGCAGTGGCTTCCAGTACTTCATCGGTAGCCATAGCTCTCTCAACAGCCCCACGACGACCGCGCTCTACCGCACCGAGGGCAATAGACAGCTACGCGTCCTGCAAGACAACTCGGCCTTGCGTCGCAAGCTCACCTCCTATCGCTTTGCGCCCAAGGAGCTGACGACCATACGCACTGCCTCGGGGCTAGAGCTCAATGCTTGGCTTGTCAAGCCGGCCAACTTCGATCCCTCGAGGCGCTACCCTCTGCTGATGGTACAGTACAGCGGGCCCAACTCCCAGCAGGTACTAGACCGCTATGGCTTTGGCTGGGAGTACTACCTCGCCAGCCAGGGTATCGTGGTGGCTTGTGTAGATGGTAGAGGTACTGGAGCTCGGGGCGAAGCCTGGCGCAAAGGCACCTATCTACGCCTCGGTCTCCAGGAGAGTGCAGACCAGGCAGAGGCTGCTCGAGCCTTGGGACAGCTCCCCTGGGTAGACGCCGAGCGTATAGGCATCTGGGGCTGGAGCTTCGGCGGGTACAATACGCTGATGAGCCTCATCCACGGGCAGGGAGCTTTCAAGCTCGGTATTGCCGTAGCCCCCGTTACGGACTGGAGGTATTACGACACGATCTACACCGAGCGCTTCATGCGTACGCCTCAAGAAAACCCCGAGGGCTACAACGCCTCTAGCGTCCTCAAGCATGCCGACCGCCTCAAGGGTAAACTCCTGCTCATACACGGCAGCGCCGACGACAACGTCCATGTGCAAAACGCTATGGACCTCCAGGCTCGCCTGGTAGAGCTCAATATCCCCTTTGACATGGCCATCTACACGGACAAGGACCACAGCATACGCGGAGGCAACACCAGCTACCACCTATACAGCAAGATGGTGAGCTACCTTCTGCGAGAGCTTTAGAGAGAGGCTGACTAATGACCCCTCTCTAGGCGCCCAGCCCCCTCGCACTAACAACTAGGTCAGCCCCTATACGCTCATCAGAGACGTATAGGGGCTGACCTCATCAATTGTCCAAGTCGAGGCAGAGACGGCTCCTGAACGGGGCGCCTCTACGCCGTAGCCTCTAGAGGCTTCGATAGAGCTCGGCGTATTGCCTGCTCATCTCCTCGTAGTCATAGCGAGAAGCCCATTCGGCAAGTCGCTCCGCCTTGCCCGCATCGTGCCTAAAGTCCTGGAGCCCTAGGCGAACGACCTCCGCCATGGCCTCTGGCTCAAAGCTATCAAAGTAATACCCCTCTTCCCCGCAGATCTCGGGCAGGGCAGCTCGAGTACTCGTGAAGGTCGGTTTGCCTAAGCTCATCGCCTCGATGGCAGGCACACCGATAAAGCCCTCGGTTATCGTCGGGTGCAGATAGGCCAGGCAGTGCTCCATCAGATAGATGCGCTCCTTGGGCGAGACATCCTCCAGGAGGTGAATACGCTTGCCAATACCGAGGCGGTCCACCAGGGCGATGATCTTAGAGACGTACTCGGGCTGGCTATCAGAGTAGAGCAAGACGAGTTGGTACTCCTCCGGCAAGTAGGTAAGCATCTCCAGGAGCAGATGCTGTTGGTTTTGCACGGACAGCACCCCGCTCATCAAGAGAAACGGAGTAGAGATTAGGCTGTCAAAGCGACTACAATCAATCTTCCTAGCCAAATGCCTGGGGAGGTAGATACCATTATAGATGAGCTCTATACGCACATGGGGCTTGAAAGAAAACAGGTGGCGATATTGCTCGAGCGTATCCCGCACATAGCGAGACGAACAGACGATGACGTCTGCCGCAGATATATTCTTCTGTGCCTGGCGGAGCTTCTTGATCTGCGTAGAGGTATTGCCAAACTCCCGCAAAAACATCATATCATGAATAGTCAAGATACACCGGCTAGACCTTGCGGGCCTAATATATCTCTGCAAGAGGTAGGTGATATGCAGGAGGTCATAGCCTTGGCTGGTGGCACTAACCCACTTGTGCCAGGGGCGATATTTGACGGCACACCTCCGTCCGGGGCGACTAACGCCGTAGTATCTGAGCTTGGCGCCTTGGATACGTTGATGTCTCAGACCTCGCTCTAGGCATAGGCAAAAATAGCCTACGCCGACAGCCGTATTACGTTGCCGCTCGATGTCTATCAATATCTTCCTTTCCATGTCTTTATGATACAACAAGTCAAAGATACTAGTCTTCTCTTATATATAGGTTAAGAAGTCCTTAATCTCTGCCTATTTCATACGAGATCGTTTTTTCTGCGCTCGACCATTCGCGCCGGCCCTATCGGAGGCTTCAGACAGCTCCTCCCTAGACAGAGCCCTCCCCCTCGAGAGGAGGTTCGCTTCTCGAGGGGGAGGGATAGCCGTAGGGCGCAAGTGAACGGTGGAGATATCAATAAACTAACCAAGCGGGGCAACGCTCCTACGCCCCTACGCGGAGCTAGAAGCGGCCGCCCGAGCTATCTGACGAACCCGAACCCTCTGACGAGCCTGAGCCACTTGGAGGCGTAGGGCTAGACGATGAGCCTGAGCCGTTTGGGGGCGTAGGGCTAGAGGATGAGCCGCCGCCTAGGCCCGAGGCAAGCGACGACGAGCCGCCATCCTTGGACAGGACAAAGGTGATCAGCTCGGGAGCGATGAGCGTGACCTGCTTAGACCCCAGCGTACGGCTCACCTGTGACTCGGGCGTGAAAAGCACCCTGAGGTGGTTGAACTGCTTGGCCGAAACCTTGTCCTCGCTCTCCACACCATTGCCCCGGGCCGTAGCGTTGAGCTTAAACGAACCGATGCCGTTCAAAACCACGCGCTCACCCTTGGAGAGATGCTCGCGAATAACCAACCCAAGCTCGTGCAAGATGCTAATGACATCGCCCTCCGTGGCCGAAGACCGTGCCGCTATCTCTCGAGCGATGCTCTTGGTCGTCGTCACTGGGCGCTGAGACACTACCACTGGGTACCAGAGATACTTGCCGTCCTT
>JBGYQR010000004.1:0-3096 GCA_041839075.1 Porphyromonas sp. | reverse complement strand
TATAGGTCATCGCCCCAGTGAGGATGAGGTTATCTACCTTGACGAGGAGGTTTTCGATGATGTCGATCTTGCTAGAGACTTTAGAGCCACCCATGATGGCGGTGAAGGGGCGGTTGATATCCTCCAGCACCTTCGCCACAGCGTCTACCTCCTTGCCCATGAGGTAGCCAAACATCTTGTGGTCCTTGTCGAAGTAATCTGCAATCAGAGCCGTAGAGGCGTGGGCGCGGTGTGCCGTGCCAAAGGCGTCATTGACATAGCAGTCGGCTAGCGAGGCGAGCTGCTTGGTAAAGGCCTTCTGGCTCTCCTTGATGGCCTTCTTGGCAGCAGCCTTCTCCTCGTCCGAAGCATCTTCGGCTAGGCCTCTAGGCTTGCCCTCCTCTTCGGCATAGAAACGGAGGTTCTCCAGCAGGAGCGCCTCTCCGCCCTTGAGGGCAGCAGCCTTGTCGATGGCCTCTTGCCCAACGCAGTCGCTGGCGAACTGAACCTCTACGCCCAGGCACTTAGAGACATGCGCCAGGATGTGTCGTAGGCTAAACTTATCTTCGGCCTTCTTAGGACGGCCTAGGTGCGAACCGATGATCAGGCTACCGCCATCGGCGAGAATCTTCTTGAGGGTTGGCAGGGCGGCACGTATGCGCGTGTCGTCGGTGATGTTGAAGTCGGCATCCAGGGGTACGTTGAAGTCTACACGTACAAAAGCCTTCTTGCCAGAGAAATCGAACTGGTCAATCGTCATTGTTTTTATCGTTAGTTATTGCAATTGATATGCGGAGATATTTCCACAAAGATAAGGCTTTTGCCCGACAGCACATCGCCCCACTGAGTATAAGGGCGTTTGGGTCATCAGGGGCGACGATACCATTGGCGCTAATCCGCCATCGCTCCTTGCGAGCATGGGGGAGAATGCCCAAGAAGGCGCCAGTATGATATGCGGTGGTTGGGCGCTATGCAAAGCGCGGAGTACAGAGCCGTTGAATTTCCCCCCTCTCATCCCTCTACCTTAGAGCGTCCGAGGGCTCTAACCTAGAGCGCTGAGACGCTCTAACCTAAAGCCCGAGAGGGCTCTAACTTAGAGCCCTTGGGCGGTCTAACCTAGAGCGGTTTTGGGGCGAGGAAGAGAGGTGTAGCGGGCGGGGAAAAGAGGCGTAGCGGGGGCGGGGGATGGAGGCAGAGGGGCGTGGAGAGAGGAGGGGGTGAGACGGGGAGATTTCTTGGGGGAGGGGGCAAAAGCAGAGGCGACTGAGTACTCAAGAGAGAGTACTCAGTCGCCTCTATTGTAGGAGGGGGCGGCGGGGCGCTAGTAGGCTCTGGCGAAGAGAACGCGCTGGGCGCTAGGCTTGCCCGTTACCATACACTTACCTGGGGTCTTGTCGCCCTCCAAGGGGATGCAACGGATGGTCGCCTTGGTCTCTGCCTTGATGAGCTCTTCGGTCTCGGAGGTACCGTCCCAGTGCGCTAGGATAAAGCCTCCCTCCTCAATCTTGACATTAAACTCCTCGTAGCTATCGACCGTCTGGGTCTTGTCCTCGCGCATCTTAAGCGCCTTGGTGTAGATGTTCTGCTGGATGGCCTCAAGGAGCTCCGCCACATAGGCGTCGATACCCTCGATGGAGATCGTCTCCTTGGTGAGGGTGTCTCGGCGAGCTACCTCGATGGTACCGTTCTCTAGGTCGCGAGCGCCTAGGGCTAGACGCACGGGGACGCCCTTGAGTTCGTACTCGGCAAACTTCCACCCGGGCTTCTTGTTGTCGCTATCGTCGTACTTGACGCTGATGCCACGAGCCTTGAGGGCTCGGACGATCTCGTTAGCTTTCTCAGAGACGAGTGCTAGCTGGTCTTCGCCCTTGTAGATAGGTACGATGACGACCTGTATAGGGGCGAGCTTGGGGGGGAGTACGAGCCCGTTGTCGTCCGAGTGGGACATGATGAGCGCCCCCATTAGGCGGGTAGATACCCCCCACGAACTAGCCCATACGTACTCCTGCGTCCCTTCCTTGGTCGTGAAGGTAACGTCAAAGGCCTTGGCGAAGTTTTGCCCCAAGAAGTGGGACGTCCCGCTTTGCAGGGCTTTGCCGTCCTGCATCAGCGCTTCGATGGTATAGGTCTCTAGAGCGCCGGCAAAACGTTCGTTGGCACTCTTGACACCCGTTACCACGGGCATGGCCATATAGTCGTGGGCGAAGGTCGAGTACACCCCGAGCATCCGTACAGCTTCTTCCTCAGCCTCCTCGCGTGTCGCGTGGGCGGTGTGTCCCTCTTGCCAAAGGAACTCGGCCGTGCGCAAGAAGAGGCGCGTACGCATCTCCCAGCGCACCACGTTGGCCCACTGGTTGCAGAGGATGGGGAGGTCGCGGTAGCTCTGGATCCAGTTTTTGTACGTATTCCAGATGATCGTCTCGCTGGTGGGGCGTACGATGAGCTCCTCCTCGAGCTTGGCCTCTGGGTCTACGACGACGCCTCCGTTTTGCTTGTCGGTCTTGAGGCGGTAGTGCGTTACGACAGCGCACTCTTTGGCAAAGCCCTCTACGTGGTCGGCCTCACGGCTCAGGAAGCTCTTGGGGATGAAGAGCGGGAAGTAGGCATTGACGTGTCCTGTCTCCTTAAACATATCGTCCAGCACGCGCTGCATCTTCTCCCAAATGGCATAGCCGTAGGGTTTGATGACCATACAGCCTCGCACGGCAGAGCTCTCTGCTAGGTCAGCTTTGATGACGAGGTCTTGATACCACTGAGAGTAGTCCTCGGCACGCGAGGTCAACTCTTTGAGTTCTTTTGCCATAATGTATAATCTAATCCTTTTGCTTGTTTTGCTTAGTTCCGCAAAGGTACGATTATTTAACTATGGGCGAGCCTCAGCCTAGCCTCCCCCGTGCCACAGAGAGCGCCCCTAGAGAGCGCTAGGCCATTCCCCTCTATGGGAGAGTGACCCAACGCCCTCTAGGGGCTCATATCGGGGACTTGCTTGGCTACTGCCGATTGGGAGCGTGGGCGCTGCCAGCCAGAGCTAGGACTCAGGGCGGAGGCCAGCCTTGCGCCAGGCCTCTTGGTCGAGGGGATGGGTGAGCATCTCCGAGAGGGGGACGCACTCGTAGC
>JBGYQR010000003.1:0-5173 GCA_041839075.1 Porphyromonas sp. | reverse complement strand
GACGGCCTTGGGGTCAGAGTAGAGAATATCCTCCATCTCAAAGTCGGCCGTGGTGTGGATGGCGTGTAGCAGAGCCCACTTGTGGTCGAGGGGAACGTCGGGCTGGCGCAGTTCGCCCGCGATGGTGCGGAAGCTCTCGATCATGATGCTCTGCCCGAGCTTGGTGTCGCTCTCTTCTTCCTCGCGGTAGTAGCCACGGGGCGTTATGAAGTGCCCCTCCCATGCGTAGCTCTGCGAGTTGCCGATGAGCACCACGGTAAACATATCGACGTCCTCGGGGTCAAAGTCCCTCAGCGTGGTGAGCTTAACCTCCTGCTCTTCTCGCCCGGCCTGGCGCACGTAGCCGATGGGGGTGTCGGGGCTACGATGCTGGGCAAATAGCTCCAAGAGGCGGTAGAGCTGCCAGTAGCGCCCGTGGCTCTTGGGGTTGTAGATAGCGGTGACGAAGTCGGCCGAGGCAGCCGCCTTGATGCGCGCCTCGATGCGTGCCCAGGGGGTCATCAGATCCGAGAGGCTGATGATACACAGGTCGTGCCCGATGGGACAGCCTAGTAGGGATGCGGCTTTTTGGAAGGCGCTGATACCGGGGAGCACTTCGACAGTGATATGCTCGGCGCCTTTGTCGCGCTTCATCTCATAGATCAGGGGCGCCATGCCATAGATGCCAGCGTCTCCGGAGCTGATGACGCAGACGTCTTTGCCCTCGAGGGCGTAGCGGAAGGCCTCTTCGGCGCGCTGGCGCTCTTTTTTCATCCCGCTGTCGATACAGATGGTCTCGGGACGGAGGTAGGGCTCGATGAACTGGAAGTAGTACTTGTAGCCGACTACGACGTCAGCCTTCTGCACGGCCTGCATCACGGCAGGGGTAATGTCTTCGGGTCCACCTGGCCCTAGACCTGCTACTATTATTTTGTTTTGACTCATTATCGTTGATACCAATTGGTTGGTTTGGTTAATCGCCGTAAAGATAGCGCTATTTTGCAGACCCACCTCCCCCGCCCCGCGCCCCCCGCATTACCACAGCAATGCGATAGCCCCTGGATAGGGCGCTCTATCGACCTGGCTTCTTCTTTTCGTTTGCCTCGGTATATACCGCTATGCCCCCTGGGGTACGCCCCTCTTCTATATTGCCCTAGCGGCAATGAGCCTAAAGTGCGTAGTCTTATTTTGGCGAGCTATACGATGGGTAGCCGCTCAGAAGTAGATTGAGCCACCGAGGCCATACAATAGTTCGGCCCTCTACCTGGACAAATATAAGGCATCGGCCAGCGAGCATCGCCCCTATATGAGGGGAGTGCACGCTGGCCGATGCCTTGGGTAGGCTTATCGCCTAGGATTACTTGCGCTCGGGGCGGGGACGACGCTCGCCACGCTCAGGGCGGTCGCCACTACGCTCTGGACGAGGGCGACGCTCGGGCTCAGTGTAGCCCTCTGGCTTGGGGATGAGCACCTTGCGGCTTAGGCGATACTTGCCCGTCTTCTCGTCAATCTCGATGAGCTTGACCTCGATGCTGTCGCCTTGGTTAATGCCCGTCTCCTCCATCGTGGCGAACCTACGCCAGTCGATCTCGCTGATGTGCAGGAGGGCCTCCTTGCCTGGGAGGATCTCAACGAAGCAACCGAAGGGCATGATCGAGGTTACCTTACCCTGGTAGACCTCGCCTACCTCGGGCATAGCCACGATAGCGCGTATCATCGAGAGAGCCGAGTCGATAGCCTCACGGTGGCTAGCGCTGATCTCTACGATACCCATGCCATCAACCTCTTCGATGCTGATCTTAGCACCACTCTTCTCCTGCATGCCTTGGATGATCTTACCACCAGGGCCGATGATGGGGCCAATAAACTCCTTGGCCACACGCAGGGTCTCGATACGAGGAGCGTGATCCTTAAAGTCCTTACGTCCCTCGGGCTGAGCCTCGAGCATCTTGCCCAGGATATGCAGGCGACCTTCCTTGGCCTGAGCCAGGGCGTTTTCGAGGATCTCGTAGCTGAGGCCATCGACCTTGATGTCCATCTGCGTAGCGGTAATGCCCTTGGCGGTACCCGTTACCTTAAAGTCCATATCCCCCAGGTGGTCTTCGTCGCCGAGGATGTCAGAGAGGATGGCGTAGTTCTTACCCTTGTTTTCGCTGATCAGCCCCATGGCGATACCCGACACGGGAGCAGTGATAGCCACACCAGCATCACGCAGAGCGAGGGTACCGGCGCAGACGGTAGCCATAGAGGACGAACCGTTGGACTCGAGGATGTCGCTGATCACGCGGATGACGTAGGGGTAGTTGGCTGGGATAACACGCTTGAGGGCGCGGTGAGCCAGGTTGCCGTGCCCAATCTCTCTGCGGCCTACGGCGCGCTGTGGACGGGCATCACCCGTAGAGAATGGGGGGAAGTTGTAGTGTAGTAGGAAGCGCTCCTTGCCATAGTTGAGCACGTCATCGACGAGCTTCTCGTCGTCCTTGGTACCGAGGGTAACGGTCGTGAGCGACTGCGTCTCTCCGCGGGTGAAGACGGCTGCGCCATGAGGGCCAGGGATATAGTCCGTCTCGATCCAGATGGGGCGCACCTCGGTCGTCTTGCGACCATCTAGGCGCTTGCCCTCGTCGAGGATGGCACGGCGCATAGCTTCCTTCTCCACATCGTGGTAGTAGCGTGCGATCATCGCCCCCTTGGCCTCTAGGTCCTCGGGGCTGAAGGTCGCCTTGTAGTCCTCGATGATGGCCTCGAAGGCGGCAGCACGAGCGTGCTTGTCCGTGCCCGAGAGGGCTACGGCATAGGCCTTGTCATAGCACTTGGCCTTGACGTCAGCGCGCAGCTCCTCGTCGTTTTCTTCGTGGCAGTAGGCGCGCTTCTCGAGCTTACCTACGGCAGCGCTGAGCTCGAGCTGAGCCTGACACTGGATCTTGATGGCCTCGTGAGCCACCTTGATGGCCTCGAGCATTTCGCTCTCCTGCACCTCTTGCATCTCGCCCTCTACCATCATGATGTTGTCGAGGGTAGCTCCGACCATAAGGTCTATGTCAGCAAGCTCGAGCTGATCGAAGGTGGGGTTGATGACAAACTGCCCATCGACACGAGCTACGCGTACCTCGCTGATAGGGCCATTGAATGGGATATCCGACACGGCCAGGGCAGCGCTAGCGGCTAGTCCAGCCAGGGCATCGGGGATATTGACGCCATCGCTCGAGTAGAGGGTAACGTTTACAAAGACCTCGGCGTGGTAGTCGTCTGGGAAGAGGGGACGCAGGGCACGGTCTACCAGGCGACAGGTCAATATTTCGTAGTCTGAAGCCTTCCCCTCACGACGGGTAAACCCACCGGGGAAGCGTCCTATGGCGGAGAATTTCTCTTTGTATTCGACCTGGAGGGGCATGAAATCGACACCTGGATTGGCGTCCTTGGCAGCACATACTGTGGCTAGTAGCATGGTGCCGTCCATCGTTACGGTTACGGCACCGTCTGCCTGCTTCGCGAGCTTGCCCGTCTCGATGATGATCTCACGACCATCGGGCAAGAAAATGCTTTTGCGAACAGGGTTCATCATTGCTTTCTGAATTTATTTATAACACACTTATTTATCGCCCGCAAAGATAGCACAAAAAAGCGCTCCCACCCCGCCCGGCCGTCGTCTACGACCAAAGTGTTAGTTGCCTTGTTCGCTTTTGTCTGGTAGCGTGTATATGCCAGGGGATAATTTCTTGATGGATTTCATCATATCTGTTTCGTCCAATCGTTGCTTTTGCTCCCTGGCCATATCTATGAGTGCTTTGAGTCGGTCTTTCTTGGATAAGCCTCCTTTTATGAGGATTGAGTTCGCTTGCTCTAGGTTCGCGAGAATGATGAGCTCGTTGATGCTGGCTATATCCCTGATATTTTCGCCTGCCAATGCCCTCTGCGGATTTGCTAACCTCCAATCTTTGGCCGTACATCCAAATAGTGCAATGTTGAGCATGTCGGCTTCTTCTGCGTAGAGTAGCCATTCCTTCGCCGCTGCATACCCAGCCTTTGGTATGACGTAGTCTCGCACTGCCTCGGTGTGCAACTGATAGTTTGTCTTGGCCAGCATGCGACGCACGCTCCACTCCAGATTGTATTGGTTGCTCTCGGCCTCTTTGAGCCGTTGGTACTCCTTGACTATATACAATTGGAAGGAGGGGTTTATCCACATGGCAAAATTGAATGCAATGTCTTTGTGTGCGTAGGTCCCTCCATATCGCCCAGCGAAAGAAACGATACCGATAGCCCCAGTTGCCTCAATCCACTTCTTGGGGGTCATGGTGAAGCTGTTTAGACCAGCATCCCGTTTAAAGGTGTCGAATTCGACACCTTTGAAATGTGGGTTGTTGAAGTATTCCCAGAGCCCTAGGTACTCAATTGTATTGCGATTGCGCATCCAGTTGCGGATGTGGTCTTCGCCCTCCTTGCCCTTGGATATATCGGTAAGGCAGATATAGTCTTGCCCACCTATCTCTTTGATACCTATATCGATATTCTGTACTTGTAGCTTTATTTGCTTTGCTGTCATATCCTTACGTCCTTGTCTCTCTGTTGATAAATGTCTCCTCCTGGCGGTGTGTGCCTACACAAAGGTAGTGGATTGCGGTGGATGGCTGAGGGGGGCTCTTGGAGGCTTTGCCTTAGAGCCCTTGAGGGCTTTAAGGTAGAGCGTCCGAGGGCTTTAGGTTAGAGCGCCTCGGGGCTCTAAGGCGGAGCCTGAGAGGGGGCTGACTCCCCCCACTAAAGGAGAGGAGAATGAGCGGAGGCTGAGGGCGACATACACACCGCTCTAGGAGGGTGACGGAGAGGAGGGCGGAGTTGAGAAAGAAACAAGAGAGGTTATCAAGTGTAAAATCCAAGGAAAACAAGTATAAAAACGTACATATATACAATATTTACCCCAACAGGGGTACAACGCCAAATTACTTTGAAACAATAAGTTGTATATAAAATCACTAAAATAATTTCCTAGGGAATTTGGAGCATTGACATTCTTTCCTACCTTTGTCCAGAAGCATTATGGCCTGCACACACATAGGGCACATGGTCGTCGCCTGAGTAGGAAGTGCCATTGTAGGTTAGGAGCTCCAAAGAGAAGCAACGCAATTATCTATCATACAATTACTAACCAAAGATTTGAGAAGGGAAATGAAGACAAAATTCCTTGCTTTTGGTC
>JBGYQR010000002.1:0-7801 GCA_041839075.1 Porphyromonas sp. | reverse complement strand
CTTGATGTTCTCTTCGCTGATGAACGCCTTAAACTCCTCGGGAGACAACTCGCCCAACCCCTTAAATCTCGTTACCACAGCCCTCTTCCCTAGTCGCTTCATGGCCTCTTGCTTCTGCGCCTCGGTGTAGCAGTATATGTTGCGCTCGACTTCCTCTGCCTCTTCTTGCTTCTTGGCTTTGCTCTTGCCTTTGCCCTTCTTGCCAGCGGATACAGCGCTCGCTACGAAGCCATCGTGTTTGTTAGAAACCTCGTCGAGTGTAACGCGAAACAGAGGTGTCTCGAGGATGAATAGATGGCCACGGCGCACCAGCTCTGGGAAGAACTGCAGGAAGAATGTAATGATCAATAGCCTAATGTGCATACCATCATCATCGGCATCGGTAGCGATGATGATACGATTGTAGCGTAGCCCATCGAGGCTCTCCTCGATGTTGAGGGCAGCCTGCAGGAGGTTAAACTCTTCGTTTTCGTACACGACCTTTTTGCCCAGTCCATAGCAATTGAGGGGCTTACCTCTTAGGCTAAAGACCGCTTGATACTTGGGGTCTCGGCAGGTCGTGATCGTACCAGAGGCGGAGTTACCCTCCGTGATAAAGAGGCTCGTACGCTCGGGCTCTTTGGCCTTGGGGTCATTGAGGTGAATGGTACAGTCGCGTAGCTTCTTGTTGTGTAGGCTGGCCTTTTTGGCTCTCTCGCGCGCCAGCTTGGTGATGCCACTGAGGCTCTTGCGCTCGCGCTCGTTGTCCTGTATCTTTTGTAGTAGGATGGCGGCGTCCTCTCCGTGCCTATGCAGATAGTCGTCAAGCTCTTTGCTGAGAAAGTCGCTTAGGAACTTTTGGATACTGGGCCCATTGGGCGCCATGTCCTTAGAGCCCAGTTTGGTTTTCGTTTGGCTCTCGAAGATGGGCTCCTCGACCTTGATGCTGATGGCTGCTACGATACCATTGCGTATGTCGCTATACTCAAAGTTCTTCCCAAAGAAGTCCTTGATGACACGGGCGACAACTTCTCTATACGCCGACTGGTGCGTCCCCCCCTGCGTTGTATGCTGACCATTGACAAAGCTATGAAACTCCTCTCCGTACTGGTTGGCATGGGTTACCACGACCTCGATATCGTCGCCCTTGAGGTGAATTGGGGTGTAGAGTGCCTCCCCCGACATTGTATCGTCTAGTAGATCCGCTAGCCCTCGTTTGCTGACGTAGCGACGGCCGTTGTAGATGATGGTGAGGCCAGCGTTGAGGAAGGTGTAGTTCTTGACCATCGCTTCGACATATTCCTCTCGATAGGTGTAGCCTCTAAATAGCTCAGGGTCGGGGCGAAACACAACCTCTGTGCCACTCGTATTGCCCTCGTAGGGGAGTATATCGCTCTCGTCTTGTATCTTGGCGTGGCTGTATCGCACACTCTTGGTTTGCCCCTCTCTCCACGAAGTGATCTTGCAGAGGGTAGAGAGGGCATTGACGGCTTTGATACCGACGCCATTGAGCCCGACCGACTTCTTGAAGGCCTTGGAGTCGATCTTACCGCCGGTATTCATCTTGCTCGTAGCATCAACGAGTTTGCCTAGGGGGATGCCACGCCCATAGTCTCGGACACAGACCTCTCCATCTTGTATGCGTAGCTCGATCTTCTTGCCCGCTCCCATCACGTATTCGTCAATGGAGTTGTCCATCACCTCCTTGAGCAATACGTATATGCCGTCATCAACGTGGCTACCATCACCAAGTTTGCCGATGTACATTCCGGGGCGACGGCGAATGTGCTCATCCCACTCAAGTGTTTTGATGTCGCTATCGTCGTACTGCACCGCTAGTTGGTCTATCGTCATGTCTGTATCTCTGCTCATCTGCGTTTGTCCGTACAAATATACCCATTTCTGAGCAGAGGAGCGGGCTCTCTTCTCAAGGCTCCTAGCTGAGGGGGAGCTCCTCTTGTCATATGGCTCTGTCTCTGTCCCTTCTCTGCCTTGCAGGGAGGGGGCAAAGCCTACCCCCAGAGCGCTCTACCTTAAAGCCCCAGAGGGCTCCAACTTAGAGCCCTTGGACGCTCTAACCTAAAGCCCTTGAGGGCTCTAACCTAGAGGGCTGAGGCGCTCTAACCTAGAGCCCTTGGGGGGACTAAGAGCCAGGGGAGGGTAGAGGCTATTCGTACAGATCGGGGAGGTAAGAAGAGCGGGGATATTTTGCTCAAATTGTAGGGAGACGGACACTTGAGGGAGAATTAAAGAATAAAATGGATAATTCTCCTCTCGGGAGTATTTTATCTCGCAATAATGGTTTACCTTTGATGCTAGAATAGAATTTGAGAAGCGAATTATCACAGCGACGATGCAGGACTTGCCACTCTTTTATACGCCCGACATCTTACAAGACGCCTTGCTCCCCGATGCGGAGGCAGGGCATTGCCTTAGGGTGTTGCGCGCTCAGGTGGGAGACTCTGTGTTGCTCACGGATGGACGTGGACATCTATACGAGGCAGAGCTGAGCGAAGTCTCCAAGAAGGCGTGTCACCTAGGCGAGCTCAGAGAGCTCTCGTGGCAGAAGCCTTGGCGAGGTACCCTTACTCTAGCGCTGGCTCCTACCAAGGCTATCGAGCGTATGGAGTGGCTACTGGAAAAAGCCGTCGAGGTAGGCGTCGATAGGATCGTCCTACTACGCAGCAGGCATAGCGAGCGCAAGCATATCAACACGGAGAGGTTGCAGCGTATCATGGTCGGCGCTATGAAGCAATCTCAAAAAGCCCTCTTGCCTGAGCTGGAGGCCGGCGTTGAGCTCGAGGAGCTACTCAAGGCTCCTGGCTATGGGCAGACCATTATGTTTCACTGCCGGGAGACCTCTGAGCGTATCGCCCCACGGAGATTGGTGCACCAGCTATATCGCGCAGAGCATCCCGATGTATGCCTCCTCATTGGACCAGAGGGAGACTTCTCCGAGCCCGAGGTCATGCTAGCTCAGGCACAAGGGGTAGCGATGGCAACGCTGGGCGACAATAGGCTACGTACGGAGACGGCTGCGCTGGTCGCTTTGCAATGGGTGCATACCATACAGCTGATGAGTTAATAACGTTTTGACACAATATCATCTTATATATACCGTATCATAGAGTTATGGAACAGAGAGAAATTAAGTTTAGCTTACTCTACCGCGATATGTGGCAGTCTAGCGGTAAGTATCAACCCCGCCTTGACCAGCTCGAGCGTATCGCTCCCGTCATAGTGGAAATGGGCTGCTTCGCTCGTGTGGAGACCAATGGAGGTGCCTTCGAGCAGGTTAATCTCATGTATGGCGAAAACCCCAACAAGGCTGTACGCGGGTTTACCAAGTACTTCAACGAAGCTGGGATACAAACGCATATGCTTGACCGCGGTCTCAATGGCCTGCGTATGTATCCAGTGCCCTCGGATGTACGTCGCCTGATGTACAAGGTCAAGAAGGCTCAAGGGGTAGACATTACCCGTATCTTCGATGGTCTCAACGACCCTCGTAACGTGATCCCCTCGATTACCTATGCCCTAGAGGCAGGTATGATCCCCCAGGCGACGCTCTGTATCACCAGCTCTCCCGTGCATACGGTAGAGTACTATGCTGATCTTGCAGACCAGTTCATCGCTGCAGGTGCTCCCGAGATCTGCCTCAAGGATATGGCTGGTATTGGCCGTCCTGCTTTCCTCGGTCGCCTTGTCAAGGCTATTAAGACCAAGCACCCAGAGGTAGTCATCGAGTATCATGGTCACTCAGGCCCTGGTTTTTCGGTAGCCTCTATGCTGGAGGTGTGTCGCAATGGTGCGGACATCATCGATGTAGCGATGGAGCCTCTATCTTGGGGTAAGATCCATCCAGACGTGATCACCATCCGTGAGATGCTCCACGATGCAGGCTTCAAGGTGCCCGAGATCAATATGGACGCCTATATGCGTGCCCGTAGCCTAACGCAGGAGTTTATTGATGACTTCCTGGGGCTTTTCATCGAGCCTAGCAACATGATCACGAGCTCTCTGCTCGTAGGTTGTGGCCTGCCTGGTGGTATGATGGGGTCGATGATGGCAGACCTCAAGGGGGTACACGCTGGTATCAACATGCACCTCCGTAGCAAGGGTGAGAAGGAGCTCTCCGTAGACGACCTGCTGGTGCGCCTTTTCAACGAGGTAGAGTATGTATGGCCACGCCTGGGCTATCCCCCATTGGTAACGCCCTTTAGCCAGTACGTCAAGAACGTAGCTCTGATGAACGTCTACAACCTCGTAACGGGCAAGGAGCGCTGGCTAGCTATCGACAAGAATACTTGGGGTATGATCCTGGGTAAGAGCGGACGCCTCCCAGGTAAGCTCGATCCCGAGATCATCGAGCTGGCTAAGGCTCAGGGGCATGAGTTCACCACCGAGGATCCACAGCTCAACTACCCCGATGCTCTCGATGAGTATCGCAAGGAAATGGACGAGAATGGCTGGGACTACGGCCAGGACGACGAAGAGCTCTTCGAGCTGGCTATGCACGATGCCCAGTATCGTCTCTACAAGAGCGGTGTGGCCAAGCAGCGCTTCCACGAGGAGGTAGACAAGGCACGCTCGGCAGCCCTTGCCAAGCAGGGCTACAACGAAGCCGATGTCCTCAAGGCCAAGCGCCAGGGCACAGAGCCTATCGTCGCTGCTGCTAGCGGTAGCATCATCTGGGAGGTAGATCCAACGGACTTCTCTACGGCTCCTGCTATCGGTACCGAGGTTAAGACTGGCGAACCGCTCTGCTTCATTCAGACGACGGCTGGATATATCGAGCCAGTAGTGAGCAACTTCACTGGGCGTCTGACAGAGGTTGTCGCCCAGGGAGCTACGGTACGCAAGGGCGAAGCGCTGGCATACATCCGCCCCTCAGAGACAGAGGTGCAGTTTGTAGAGACCGAGTCGGATAAGCTCAAGCGCGTGGAAAAGCTCGAGGAGGTACGCCACGTCATCAACGCCCGTCGTAGAGGCAAGTAATCTCTCCCGGCCGATCATTGAGATAGGCCATAAGCATCATAACCAGCTCCTCGGTAGCGAGGGGCTGGCTATGGCTTTTGTTGTATCGCTTGCTGTACAAACGAGGCGTAGGCTAAGGTCCTCAAAAACCTTAGCCTACGCCTCGTTATGATAATACCTCGGGCTCCAGTGGAGAGCTAGATGGCATTAGTGCTCTTGGTCGGACGAGTCCTCCTCGTCCCAGTCGATCTCAATGTCGTCCCAATCCTCCTCCCAGTATTCCTCATCGTCTTCGTCCTCGACCTCAGGGGCGTCCCAGTCGTTGTCCCACTGGAGGCTCTGTATGTCCATAGGCTTTTGTACGATGCTCTCTACTCGGTGCTTGGTCTCGCGACTTAGCTCCTTCCAAAGGAGGTCTTTGAGCTCGACTAGGTTGTAGTGCGTGGCCGAGGAGATAAAGATCGTGGGCAAGCCCTCGGGTAGCTCCGCCTTCAGCAGAGACTGAAGCTCCTCGTCGATCAAGTCGCTCTTGGTGATGGCCAGCACTCGGCGCTTGTCGGCTAGCTCAGCGTTGTATTTGATGAGCTCTCCTAGTAGTAGCTCGTACTCCTGTGCGATATGCTCTGTGTCGGCAGGGATCATAAAGAGTAGCAGAGCATTACGCTCGATGTGCCTGAGGAAGCGAAGCCCTAGCCCCTTACCCTCCGAAGCTCCCTCGATGATCCCGGGGATATCGGCCATGACGAAGGAGCGATTGTCTCGGTACATGACCATCCCGAGGTTGGGCTCTAGGGTCGTAAAGGGGTAGTTGGCAATCTTGGGCTTGGCTGCAGTCAATACCGATAGTAGGGTAGACTTGCCCGCGTTGGGTAGCCCTACGAGCCCGACGTCAGCGAGCATCTTGAGCTGCATGATGACGGTACGCTCTTGGGCTGGTTCGCCAGGTTGAGCATAGCGAGGTGCCTGGTTGGTAGAGGTCTTGAAGTGCGTGTTGCCACGTCCTCCACGTCCCCCCTTGAGGAGCATCTCTACCTGCCCATCTCGGTTGAGGTCCATGATGAACTCTCCCGTCTCAGCGTCATAGACCACCGTCCCTACGGGTACGTCTATGATACGATCCTCTCCGTCAGCTCCTGTGGAGCGCTTGGCACTCCCGCCCTCGCCTGCTGTGGCCATGATATGGCGCTCGTAGCGTAGGTGAAGGAGCGTCCAGTAGTTGCCGTTGGCACGTACGTAGACGTGTCCACCACGTCCTCCGTCTCCACCATCGGGGCCTCCCTTGGGGATATACTTTTCTCGGCGAAAATGTGTCGAGCCACGCCCCCCCTTACCAGAGCGGCAGTAGATCTTGACATAATCGACAAAGTTTGACTCAGCCATTTTGGTACGACCTGTTATTGCAGGCTGTCGATGACAGCAGATAGGCGACCCGTGATGTCGGTGATGCTACCTGTGCCGACCAAAGCGTGGTGTAGACCCTTGCTGGCGTAGTGCTGAGCCAAGGGGGCAGTCTGCGCGTGATAGACGCCAAGGCGCTTTTGGATCGTCTCTAGGTTGTCGTCAGAGCGTCCGCTGGCCTGGCCTCTCTTGAGCAGGCGATCGATAAGCTCAGCTTCGTCTACTTGTAGGTCTAACACGGCATGGATAGCCGTATTGTACTTCTCGAGCAGAGCGTCGAGGGCTTCGGCCTGAGGGATAGTACGGGGGAAGCCATCAAGGATAAGGCCTACCTTGGGCTTACGCTCTTCTAGAACGCGCTCGATGAGGCCGATGATCAGTTCGTCGGGTACGAGCTGTCCCGCATCGATGTATCCCTTGGCAGCCTTGCCCAGCTCTGTCTCGGCCTTGATGGCAGCACGTAGCAGGTCGCCTGTAGAGATATGATC
Source organism: Porphyromonas sp. (assembly GCA_041839075.1). GTDB lineage: Bacteria > Bacteroidota > Bacteroidia > Bacteroidales > Porphyromonadaceae > Porphyromonas. The sequence goes on along the minus strand of JBGYQR010000002.1, from coordinate 959 downwards.
TAGTCCGTATTTTTCGATGAGGATCTCGCTCTGAGTACCTTTGCCAGAGCCTGGCGCTCCAAAAATGATTAGATTGAGCATATTGATTTTGTCTTAATCTTTGAGTTTGTATATGTCTTTGAACATACGGCCGTAGTCGTCATAGTCTAGGCCATGCCCTACGATGAATTTGTTGTCTATCTCCAAGGCAACGTAGTCTGTCTCTATATCGCATTTGAGGGCTTCGGGCTTGGAGAGCATGGCCGCGATATGTACTTCGGCAGCTCCCAGCTCTAGAAATTTTTCGCGCACACACTGCATTGTATAGCCCGTGTCGATAAGGTCTTCTACGATTACGACCACACGCCCCTCGAGAGACTGCGACACGGGCATAATTTCCTTGAGCTGCATCGTGCTCTGCGTACCAGAGTAGCTGGCATAGCGAGCGAAAGCTACCTCGAAGTCTTCGTCGATAGCGTACATCAGCTCAGAGGCGAACATGAACGCCCCATTCATAATGCATACAAAGAGAGGATCTCGCCCCTTGAAATCGTCTTTCAGCCTGTGGGCGAGCTGGGTTACGGCAGTGCTAATCTCCTCAGCCGAGAGGTATAGCTCAAACGTCTTGCCGTGTAGAATTACTTCTTTCATCTCAATAGTGATGTGAATTAGAAAGCTACAAAGATAAGCGAAATGCCCCACAGGGCAAGAGTGACCCCTCGCGATGATATATAATACAGATTTAGCCAGCCCTCTGGAGGAGCGAGAGTAGATATAGAAAAGGCATCCGCCAGCATAGGGGATTGTCCTCGCTGGCGAATGCCTTTTGTCTTCTCTATCTACCTATTTAGGTTAAGCGTAGGGAGGAGAGGGTGAGTTCCTCTCTTTGTCGAGAGGCTAGTTGGTTGCCTCCTGGGGTTGAGCCTCGGTCTGAGTGGCTGGCGCCTCCGTCTGCTGAGTTGTAGTAGCAGGAGCCGTAG
>JBGYQR010000001.1:0-4326 GCA_041839075.1 Porphyromonas sp. | reverse complement strand
AGAGCGCCTTGGGGCTCTAGGTTAGAGCGTCTTGGGGCTCTAGGTTGGAGCGCTATTGGGGGGCGGGGAGGGCGTCGGCGGTAGGGGCGGGAGCCCCCCTGGAGGGGAGGAGCATCACGGGGAGCCTCCAAGGCGAGGCTTCGTGGAGAGCGGGGCGAGTTTTGTCAGGAGCCCCCAAAGGGGGCGAGGGCAACAATTCTCCTTGGGGGGTGTTAGGGTTAGTAGAGAGTATAGCGATTCAATTCATCAGTATGACAGATCAGCTCGTAGCAACCAAGCCATACAAACCCTATCGAGAGCTCATCAAGATAGGGATACCCATCATCCTGGGACAGGTGGGGATTATTTTGGTGAGCTTCATCGACAATATGATGGTAGGGCATTATCACACAGACCACTTCGCCTCAGCGTCGTTCGTCAATAACCTCTACGCCTTGGTCTATGTGCTAGGTGTGGGTTTTGCCTATGGGCTGACGCCCCTAGTGACGACAGCCTGGACCAAGCGCAAGCCCTACAAGGCAGGAGGGCTCCTGAGGCTGAGCTTATACCTCAACCTTATATTGGCCTTCTTGGGCGTTCTCATCATGGGGGGGCTGTACTTCTTCCTAGACCAGTTCTCGCTCGAGGAGCGGTTGCTGCCCATAATCCGCCCCTATTATATCATCCACCTCTTGAGCTTCGTGGTGTTTATGGCCGTCAGTGCGTTTAAGCAGTTTTTTGATGGCGCGGGCTATACCTCTGTGGGGATGTGGGCGATACTCTCGTCCAACCTGGTCAATGTCTTTTTTAATTGGCTCTTGATCTATGGGGAGATGGGGTTCCCGGAGTGGGGGCTGACGGGCGCCGGGGTGGCGACGTTTATTGCTCGAGTTTTCACGCTCGTCTTTTTTGTCGCTTTCTTCTATCGGGGGGTATTCGCCAGCAGTAGGGCGGGCTTCCTCTCCGGGGTGCTCTGCCGGCGCAATATCTCTAGGCTCATCCGCCTTGGCGTACCGGTAGGGCTATACTCGGGGCTCGAGACGGCGTCGTTTACCTTCGCTTTACTTTTCGTAACGATGCTGGGCACCTTGCCCTTGGCTGTGCACCAAATCTTGTGCGTGGTTACGACGATAGGCTTCTTTATATACTATGGTCTCGGAGCCGCCACTACGATCCTGGTAAGTCGCTATAAGGCGCTGGGGGATCTCATGGGGGCCCGCCAAACCTCCCGCGTTGGGCTCGAGCTCTGCCTCGTGGTAGCCGTGCTGGTGATGGGTATTATGCTGGCCACGCGCTCGCTCGTTGGACGGCTCTTTACCGACGACGAGGTAATTATCTCGATGACGAGTATCGCCCTCATCCCCGTTATCCTCTACCAGGTCGGCGATGCTATGCAGGTGCTCTATGCCAATGCCCTCAGAGGGATGGAGGATGTTACGCGGCTGGCAGTCTACGCCTGCGTTGTGCATCTGATGATGAGCCCTCTGTTGGCCTATGTCTTTGGCTTTAGGCTCGGTATTACGGATCCCGCTTGGCAGCTGGCCGCTATCTGGAGCGCGTTCCCCATCGGTCTACTCACGCTCGGCATCCTCTTTCGCCATCGCTTCCTGCGCATTACCCGCGGGGCTGCGTAGGCGAGACCCAGGTGGCGGGGTGTGGCGTTTGTATAAAAGACTAATTGTCTTTGAACCAGGCATATCGTGCCGTGCCTAGTAAGTTGAACCCTAACACAACTCGTCACTATGTACTGGTGGTTAATCAATGGCGAATACATCGCCTCGGTGCTCTGCATCGCGCTGCTCCTGTCGAGCTTACCCTACACCACGCACCTTGTGCGCAACCAGGCTCTCGGTTTGCCCTGGGCAATCCTGGGCTATGCCCTGGTGCTACTCGTCCCACACATCTTGCCCATCCCGCCCTTTGTCTACATAGCCTGGATGCTAACCATCCCCCTAGCGTGGATGCTATACAGGCGTAGGCCTCAGCTGAAGTACTGGGTACTCGGAGCTTATGGTCTCGTGCTGGTAGGGCTTGCCTCGTGGATGATGATGCTCCTCGGTGCCATGTAGGAGGCAATTTACGATAGGTCATAAGGCAAGCGCCTGCACTTCCCATGCGGAAGTGCAGGCGCTTGTCTTGTGACGAAGGGGGGCTGACTAGCCCTCCTTGACACGGCTGATGTAGGAGCCGTCGCGCGTATCTACGAGGATGAGCTCTCCCTCACCGATGAAAAGGGGTACACGTACCTCTGCTCCCGTCTCTACGGTAGCGGGCTTGAGGGTATTGGTAGCGGTGTCGCCCTTGAGACCAGGCTCGGTGTAGGTAACGCGTAGGGTAACGTGTGGAGGCAGTTCGCACGTGAGCACCGTCTCGCTCTCGGCGTGTACCATAGCCTCTACCATATCGCCCTCCTTGAGGAACTGAACGCCATCGATAGTGGACTCAGGGATAGAGATTTGCTCAAAAGTCTCTGGGTGCATGAAGTTGAGCCCCATCTCGTCCTTGTAGAGGAACTGATAGGGACGACGCTCGATACGTACCTCCTCGACACGTACGCCACTATTCCAAGTCTTCTCGAGCACTCGGCCAGTGGCTACATTCTTGAGTTTTGAGCGAACGAAAGCGGGGCCTTTACCTGGCTTGACGTGGAGAAACTCCACGATGACAAAGTATTGTCCGTCGATGTCCAGGCACATGCCATTACGAAAGTCAGCAGTAGTAGCCATTATGTATTGTTGATATTTATTGTTGTTCTAGATTTTTCGTTTGCCCAGCAAAGATAATCAATCAAGGCGAAACCCCTCCTTGCCCCAAGCTGGGGACGAAGGAGGGGCTTCGTCTTGTCCTACGAACAGAAGAGGATGATCAACAGCTGAGCCGTCAGTACGCGCAAAAACATCGTCAGGGGATAGACGGTGGCGTAGCCTACGGCAGGAGCATCCACCTCGGTAAGGCTATTGCTGTATGCCAGAGCGGGGGGATCGGTCATCGCCCCTGCCATCACACCCGAGAGGGTGAAGTAGTTGATGCCCATAAAGTGCTTGCCCACAAAGCCCATGATCAGGAGCGGTAGCACGGTGATCAGGAAGCCATAGAAGATCCAGACATACCCCCCGTTGAGGATGGTTTGGAAGAAGTCTTCGCCAGCACCGATGCCCACACAGCCGAGGAAGAGGGTGATACCGAGCTCGCGCAACATGAGGTTGGCGCTCTGGGTGGTGTAGGTAACGAGCTTGAGCTTAGGGCCAAAACGGCTCAGCAGGATGGCGACGATGAGGGGGCCACCAGCTAGGCCTAGCTTGACGGGCTGAGGGATGCCAGGTATCATCAGAGGCAGGGAGCCGAAGAGCATCCCGAGGGCGATCCCGAGGAAGATACCCACGAGGTTAGGTTCGTTGAGGTGCTTGGACGAGTCGCCCATGATGGTGCGCACCTTTTTGAGGGCTACGTCGGAGCCAACGCAGGTGATGCGGTCGCCTACCTGGAGGAGCGTATTGGCTGTAGGGACGAAGTCTATCCCCGCGCGATTGATGCGAGTGGCATTGACACCGTGCACGGGGCGAAGCTGCAGGGTGGAGAGCTTCTTGCCCATAAGGCTCTTGTTGGAGATCGTGAAGGTCTCGGCCGAGAAGTTGGCATCCGTAGGCATCCACTGCTTGCGATCCATATTGATACGGGGGCCTACCACAGCCTGGAGAGACGAGAGGCTCTCGGGCGAGGCGATGGCGAAGATACGGTCACCTAGCTCGAGTACCGTAGCCTCGGTGGCGACGATAATCTTGTTGGTGGCCTTGCTCCAGTGGCGAGAGACCACCACGCTACCGTGCACGAAGCTACGCATCGTAGCCTCGATGGTCTGCCCGACAATGTTGGGGTTGGTGATCTTGAAGGAGGCTGCGCTGGCCTGGTTGTCGGCGCCTTGGGTCTCTAGGAGTGCCGCCTCCTCCTTCTTCTCATTGACGCGCAGGACGACACGCACAGCGATGATGGCCAGGATGATGCCCACTACACCCAGCGGGTAGGTGACGGCATAGCCCAGGGGGATGCTGTGGCTGAGCTCGGCTGTGGCTCCAGGCATATCGGCGTAGGCGTTTTGCGCGGCTCCGAGCCCGGGGGTGTTGGTAACGGCTCCCGAGAGGATACCTACCATCGTGGGCATGGGTAGCCCTGTGGCGAAGTGGAGCACTACGGTCGTCAGCACCCCGAGGAGTACGATACCCAGGGCGATGGTGTTGAGCTTGATACCTCCCTCCTTAAACGAGGAGAAGAACCCCGGCCCTACTTGTAGCCCGACGGCGTAGACGAAGAGAATGAGGCCAAACTCTTTGATGAAGTGTAGTACCTCGT